>JAHJLU010000330.1 GCA_018821745.1 Myxococcota bacterium
ATGGAGCCAATACGGAAAATCAGCTGGATCGGCTCAGTGATCGTGTATAGAATAAGCACCAGGTATGGTTAAACGCCCATTTGGGGCACTGCTGGATATTATGACCCCCGATAGCCCCGACAACAATAAATCCCGGCATAATCCTCTGGGATCAACCAAAATATTCACACCGGCCCGTGTCGTCTCACTTCCCGTATCAACGTGGATCCGACAACGTTTCATTGAGCACTTTGAAAACCTGAAAACACTGTCAGGCAAGGAAGAGAACCGGAGCCATATTGTCGCCGCCCTGGGCGAAGACGGCAGTTTTTCCTACGCCAGCCGAATGGTTACTGAAAAAAAGTGTACCGACATCATCCTGGGACGACATCCCTCCTGTCAGATCGCGCTGCAAGCGGATCCTTCAATCTCGCTTCGCCATCTGCTGGTTCGCATCTACCACCGCCCTAAGCAGAAACCCATTGTAAAAATACTGGATCTCCATTCCGAGATCGGATTCTATGATGAATCCGGAACCAAAGTCACTGCCCTGAAGTGCGAGGGCCTGTTTTTTATCAAGGTCGGACAGTACGCTGTTTTTATCTTTGAAAACGACAATGTATTGACCCCCCTTGATGCCCTTGATGGATGGAACAACCTGCCATCGAGAGAGATTATCGATATGAGGGCACAGGACACGCCCCAGGCCCCCAAACCCCACATTAATCCACGATTGCGCCTGGTGGCCGAAGACGAGAGACCCATCACTTTTGTGACCAGGGTCGTGGGCCCCATGCATCTGGGAAATCTCTCCAAGACCGATGAACGAGCCATCGGGTTTCTGCTCATCAGCGGGAATACCATGGACCACTCCATCCCCTTCTCCAGCGCGGCACTGGCGCGGGGAGTCCTCATTGGACGGTACACCCGATGCGACATTGGATACCAGGAAGTCCCATTTTCCATCAACATCTCACGTATCCAGTTGATGCTATTGCTTGACGAAACGGGATTTTGGGCCATCGACACCGCCAGCACCAACGGGAACCTGTTTCAAAACAAGCCATTTCATTCCATATTGCTCAATGACGGGGCAGAAATTTCCATGGCCAACGAGTACATACTCCGTTGGCGCACAGCCTGAAACCCCACGGAGGTCCACCATGAAAACCCATCTTCCAGCGCTTGTCCTGATCCTGTCCCTGTTCATCGCCTGTTCCAGTCCATCAAAGACCACGCCCTCCGGGGGGGAAGTAAAGCCCCATAACAGCAGCGATAAAGCGGACAAAAATAGAACCGCCAATTCCGATGCCAACCCAAAGAAGGTGGTGGTGCGCAAAAGGCGCACGGTAGCCGAAATGACGGCTATCATCGAGAAAGACAAAAAGAACCCCAAGGCCTATTTCTCAAGGGGCACGAAGCTGTTCTATCAGGAAAAACGTCCCCTTAAAGCCATAGAGGATTTCACAAAGGCCATCGAACTCGACCCCAATTATGAGAAGGCTTACTTCAACAGGGGGTTTGTCCACACTTCGCTCAACAACATCAGCGAAGCCATCGCCGATTTCAAGAAGGTCATCGAACTCAACCCCCAAAATGGTATGGCAATGAATCAACTGGGGCTCCTCATGGAGAAGTCCAAAAAAATGAAGGAGGCCCTGAGCCACTACTCCAAAGCACTTTCACTGAACCCCAAGCTCACAAAGGCATGGTATAATCGTGGGCTGCTGTTCATGATGCAGAGAAAATACAAAAAAGCGCTCCCGGATTTTGATGAAGCGCTCAAACTGAAGCCCGATTATATCAAAGCCCTCAAAAACCGTGCTTTTGTAAGATACAACCTGAAAAATCTCGTGGGAGCGCTCCAGGATGTCAACTCGGCCATTGCAAAGGACCCTGCCTACGGGAGCGCCTACTTTGTCCGAGCCATGATTTTCTACAGGCAGAAAGAGCTGGACAAAGCATACACAGACCTGAACAAGGCCATTGAATTGAACCAGAGAGCGGTCGCCGTCTACTATATGCTGG
>JAHJLU010000029.1 GCA_018821745.1 Myxococcota bacterium
ATGAAATCGTTGCCTATGGTGGACATAGCCAGGGGGTCGTAGCAGCGTCGGTGGTCGCCGAGGGGAAGGAGCATCTGGTGCAGCGGGTGAAGGAGGTCGCGGTTTACATGCTGTGGCAGGGCATCAGAATGCAGGAAGCTGTCGGGAATCTCCGCCGCGATGTAATCCTTGACGGATTGGGGATAACGCCCATGGTCTCCATCGCGGGACTACCACGGGAGACCATGGCGATGGAGCTTGAGGCGTCAGGGTTTTCCGATCGCGTATTCATCAGCCTCATAAATGCTCCTGATCGACTGGTGCTCTCGGGCTCCCCTGAAGATCTTGCCGCATTTATCCCCAGAATTTCCCAGTCTCATCATGAGGAGCGGCCGAGATATGATATCGACATGGAACCTCTGCGTGTCTCCGGTCCCTTTCACTGCAGGCTCATGGGACCTGCGAGGGAGTTAATCAGTGAGGATCTGTCCCGTCTCGGTGTGACATTTTCCGCCAGAAACCTGCGGCGACCTGTCTATCTTTGCCACGAGGGAAAGAGAATTTGGAAAGAAGATGATTACACTTCTTATCTTATGGATATCCAATACGAATTGGGGGTGGACTGGCCCGCCTCCCTCGCCAGAATAATTGAGACAGAAGGAAAAGACATACGCATCATTGTCCCCGGGCCCGGGAAAGGACTCCTGAAACTGACCTCCATGGTCCTCAAGGGCGAAGATATTCCGGTAATCGAGCACCGCGGTGACGCCGCACGCAAATTCCCCGCCCGTGATGCTGGCTTTTTCCAGGGCACTTTTACCAACAGATTCACCCGATACACCGGGAGAAAACCGGTCATTCTCGCAGGCATGACTCCGACCACTGCTACCTCGGCCATCGTCTCCGCGGCGGCGAAGGATCACTATGTCGCCGAGCTGGCGGGCGGGGGACAGGTCACCGAGGAGATTTTCCGCAAGCGGCTTGACGAGATACGCAGTGAGCTCTCCCCGGGCCAGGGAATTGTCATTAATACCCTCTATCTTGATCCCTACCTGTGGGGCCTTCATGTGTCCCGTGAGGGGCTGGTGTTCACGCTGAAGAAAATGGGGTATCCCATAATCGGGCTGACGGTCACAGCAGGAATTCCACCGCTGGATGAGGCAGTTTCACTGTTGGAACGTTTGGAGCGGAGCGGAATTTGGCTCAACTCCTTCAAGGCGGGTACGCCCTCTCAAATCGAGCAGGTGCTGGCAATCGCGGACCGCTCACACGACAGCACCATCGTTCTCCAGATAGAGGGTGGTGAAGGCGGGGGCCATCACTCCTGGTATCCGCTCCAAAATTTACTGTACCGATATTATTCAAAGATTAGGGCGCGAAAGAATGTCCTTTTGGCCTGTGGTGGAGGGATCAGATCACAGGAGGAGTCATCGGCCTATCTTGTGGGAACCTGGTATGGCCCCGTGGGAAATCGCCCCGTGGATGCGGTTCTTATTGGAACCGCGGCCATGCTCGCCAGGGAGGCCGAGACCTCCCCTTCAGTGAAAGCCCATATGGCCCGTGTGACTGGGGATGATCACGGCTTTATTCCCTACGGCAGCATTAAGGGAGGCCTGACCTCAGGCCGATCAGGGCTCGGGGCGACTATCTGGTACCTGGAGAATGCCGCGTCACGAATGGCTCGATTAACCGATGAAGTATCCAGGACGCCCATCTTCGCCGAGACCAGACGTGCTGAAATTATAGAAAAACTGAACGCCACCTGGAAACCCTATTTCGGTGATATCCACGCCATGAGCTATGGAGAAGTGCTCTCTCGCTTTATCACGACCACGGCCATTGGCCGGGGGGGGAAGTACGATGATGGCCAGTGGCTTTCCCGGGACCATGGGGAGCGATTCATCAAGCTGGTTTACCGAATATGTGACCGGTTTCAACTCCATCAGCCGACGCCGGAGATTCTCCAGAACCCGACTGACTGGATTGGCCCCTTCCTGAGAGAGAACACGCGACTGAATAACGTGAGGCTGCTGCCCCAGGATCGACTCTGGTTCCTGCACCTTTGCGATGCTCCGGGGAAGCCGCTTCCATTTATTCCCGTGATCGACAAAGATTTGCGCCGGCGTTTTCTGGCTGACTCTTTGTTTTACAGTCATGATGACCGTTTCAGCTCTGATCAGGTGCTGGTGATCCCCGGCCCCAGAGCGATCTCAGGAGTCAAAAAACCAAATCTGCCCGTGACTGAGATTCTGGGCGAATATCTCCCCTCACCCTCTCAATCAACTGCGCGAATCATCGCGGATCTGCCCCATTCACTGGGTCAAATCGAAAATCCGTGGGTACAGATTTTGGGATCCAGACATGTTGTGTCTGATGATCGCCTTGTGGACAATCCGCTGTCTGCGCTCTTCGTCCCCCAAGAGAATGATGAAATTTCATGGGACAGCGGGCATTTCACCTGGTGTGTCAACAACGAGGAGAAGCTGCGCCTCAATTGCTCCGGCAGTGATGTGTCCGGAGAATATCTGATGAAAAATGCGCAGGGGGAAAGCCTCGCTCTCCCTCTTGATTTTTCACTGGTGGAAGGGATGGGGGTTCCCCTCTTTGATCTGCAGAAATTACAGGAGAGCATGACCCACCTGTATAAAACCCGTGTGTTTGTGACTCCATCCGCTCCCGCACGATATGGGCAGGTCGTCAAACGCCCGGCGCGATACCGGGATCTGCCCTTTTTGCCATGGTACGCCTCCCACTCCCTCATGGATATGGTCAAATCCTTGGAGCTGCCCCCTCTGGGGATGCTCCATTACAAATCCGGTGTCCGTAGAAACAGTCGCGAATCCTTCGTGGAGGAGGGTAGTCGGGCTTCTGTTGTTGCCAACACCTCCACCGGTGCCCGCACTCACCTGACCAACGCCAACGGCGTTACTATAATGGAGAGTGACGGGGAGTTTCTTCCGAGAAATGCAGGAGGTGGCGGTGTCCGGCCCCGGCCCCTGCCCCACTCTCAGTATTCGCTGGAGATAAGCCCCTTCCCGAGCGAGAAGCTCTCCGGCTCTGTTCCTGTTGTGGCGCCGGATTCATCATTGGCCTTCTCTCTGACCGGAGGCGATATGAATCCTATCCACCTGGATGATGGATTCGCGCGCCTCATGGGTCTTGATGGTATTATTATTCACGGGCTGTGGAGCCAGGCCGCCTCGGTGGCAGCCCTGGAGTCCTGTTTCAATCCCATCAGTCCTGCAAGGTAACTCCTGGAGATTGAATCCGCCTTCCTCTCCCCCGTCCTGCCTGGCGAGCAACTGGAGCTGTCAGTGTCCCGCAAGGGTCGTTGCCAGGGCCATCATCATCTGGGACTCACACTTCAGAATCTGGGAAACGAGCCAAAGGTTCAGATGAACGTGGTGGCACGCGCGCCCAAATCTGTTTATATCTGTCCCGGACAGGGAGTCCAGAAACGCGGGATGCACCTGGAGGCATACAAGCGCTCCCCGGCAGCCAGAGCCATCTGGGAAGAGGCTAACAGCTACACTCGAGACGCCCTTGGCTTCTCTCTGCTGCATATTGTGAATGAGAACCCGACTCAGATAACCATCAACGGGCAGCGCTGGTCCCACGCCCTGGGAGTCCTCAACCTGACTCAGTTTACACAGGTGGCCCTCGTGGTCCTGGCCTGTGCCCAAATCGCAGAATTGAAAGAAGCTGGCGCCTTTATTGACGAAGCAGCATTTTCCGGTCACAGCCTTGGTGAATATTCTTCGCTGTCAGCAATTGGCGGGATTCTCTCTCTGGAGAATGTTGTCAAGACTGTCTATCAACGTGGTTTGACAATGCAAAACTTTGTACCACGTGATGAACAGGGGAGATCAGACTTTCGCATGGGCGTAATTCGCCCGCACCATGCAGGCATTTCAGAGGAGGAGATGGTTGCGCTTGTCTCTGGAATAGCGGCACAGGAGGGACACTACATCGAGATCGTCAACCACAACTGCCGCGGCATTCAATACGCTGTCACCGGCTATGAAGCCGGGCTTGAATTGCTCAGATCAGCTCTTGGTTCGGGTATTCGGGGGAAAGCACCCTATGTCGAGGTTCCGGGTATTGATGTGCCATTCCATTCTTCTCTTCTCAAGGATGGAGTGCGTGCTTTTCGCAGGACCCTTGAGGAAGTATTCCCGCTTCGTGTAGAACCTGGCCGGCTTGTGGGCAAATATTTTCCCAATCTCACGGGAGAGGCCTTCTCCCTCTCCGCGTCCTACCTGAAGAAGGTATTTGATCTGACACAATCCTCGAGAGTGGCTCAGTTGCAACATGATATCACCCACGGTGGTGAGGTGGATGTAATGGCAAGAACGCTGCTCATCGAGCTGCTTGCCTACCAGTTTGCCTCCCCGGTTCAGTGGATCAAAATCCAGGAGAACCTCATCCATGGTGGATGGGAGCATTCCATTGAGGTCGGCCCCGGTCACCAGCCCACCCTCTCGAATCTTTTCCTGCAGACACTGAGGCAGCAAGGTCTCGACACATTGAACGTCTATCACATTGAAAATGACTGGGAAACTGTGCTGGGAGAGGATAACTCCGATGGGTATCTGGTTTTTCCTGCGGTACGGGCCACACCAGCACAGGAACCTTCTCCGCCGGTGGAGGACATGAACGCTCAGGAGGTAAAAGTCCAGCAACCCGCAGTGTCCGGGAGCAGCTCCATGCCCTCAGAACACAGTAGGGTACACGGGCTTGATCCTGTTGATTTGGGAGTGAAAACACTGCTGGCCTACCTGGCCGGTGCATGGCCCGGCGAGATCGCCCGGGAGCTTTCCATTGAGCAGCTTCTCCAGGGGAATTCAGCCCGCAGAAACCAGATGCTGGCTGAAGTAAAGAAAGAATTCAGCCTGACGAAGACCGACGGTCTTGCAGATCTGCCCCTGCCCGCCCTCACGGCGGAGATCCGAAGCCAGACCGCTGGCGCCTACACCCTCACAGGGCCCGTGCTGAAAGCTGGTCTCGAGAAACTGGCTGAAGCGCTCCATTTTCAGTCGGCAACACAGATGAGCGAGGCGCTTATGGCGACCTTTGACATCGATACCCAGGCGGCGCACAGCGTCCTGGTTGCCATGATACCCTATACCCTGGCTGGCAATTCCCGACTCACTGGAAGCAAAAACACATCGGGAATTCCCGCGCCAAATAAAGCCCAGGGCACAGAGATTCTTGAGAAAATTTGCGAAAAAGGGATTGGGCTGACTGGCGCGCCCGGCAAGAAAGGGAGCTCCTCCGCTACAGGACAGATGGTCGACAAGACCGCCCTTGTTGAAATGGAGCGGAGAATTTTTGGTCCTGATTCTGTTTTCATGAAAATAGCCCAGGCGGTGCTCGATGAGAAGGGGATAAACCTGACCGGCATGGCGCCAGTCCATGGGCTCCCCGACACC
>JAHJLU010000331.1 GCA_018821745.1 Myxococcota bacterium
CGCTCAGGGAAACGCTCAGGGAAATGCCCAGGGAAATGCCCAGGGAAATGCCCAGGGAAATGCCCAGGGAAATGCACCGGGGAGTCGGGATCGCAATTCGGGCAGACGCTCCGGACAACCCCCGCGTAGAGAGGGCGACAACCAGGGACAGAGCCAGCGTAGATCCGGCGACCAGTCACAACGGCAACCCGGCCAGCGACGTCAATCCCCCCCTCGTGGTGATTCACCCCAAAAACCTTCTCCTGGTAACGAATCCTGATCGCACAGGGCTCCTTGCCGAAATAAATGAATGATCAAATGGAACTGAAATTTATCAAAGCAGATCTGAAAGACCTCAAACCCCGTGTGGTGTGGACCGCCCTCCAGTCTCTTGGTCGCGTTCCCCAGGACGAACGGCAAGAAGCCATTGAAATTCTTGCGCCCTATCTGGCACATGGTGAGTCCATGTTCCGATATACTGCGCTATTGTCGCTTATTGAGCAAAATGCAGTGGATGAACACTTTGATCAGATCCGGGAGATGATAGAGGATCAGGATCCGAAAATCCGTGAGGTCGTCGTTATTGCCCTGGCAAAATCGCTCAAGCCCGGTGTCACCAATCTGTTGATCGGTCTGCTCTCAAGCCCCCACTCCGAGGTCCGCTATCAGGCCCCCATCTCACTGGCGGAGCGCGGAGAACACAAAGCGGCGAAACCCCTGCTTGCACTCCTTGAGCGAGAAAGCGACGTGGAAATCAGGGTGAATGTCATCGTCGCCCTCGGGGACCTGAAAGTGGAGCGAGCCATAGACAAACTGCTGGCCATAGCTGAGGACGACATCTTCGAGATCCTGCGATTTGAGGCCGCCTGCAGCGCCGGCCGGATGGGTGATCGCCGCGCCGCGCCCTTGCTGGCTGCGTGGGCAGACCACTTCGAATACGGACTGGCCGCCTGTACCATTCTCGACGATCTCGAAGACGCGGCTGTTGTCCCTGTGCTGGCAAAAAAATTCAAGAAATTCTTTCTCTCGGCCGAACGACGCCTTCCCATGGCCGCAACCCTGGCAAGACTGGGGGATCAGCGGGGAAAAGGTTTTCTGATCGCCAAAGCCTCCTCCTTCTCCCTGGAGACCCGAATTCTTGCGCTGGAGCGCCTGGGTCGGACCGGGCAGGCATGGGCCATTCCCCCACTGGTGGCGGCTCTGTCACGGAAAGATCCCCACTGCCGCGACGCGGCGCTCTCCTCTCTGGAAATGCTGGGTCTCCCCGAGATGGAAGAACCGCTCAGGGAATTCCTCCAAAAAGGAAGCCCCACAGAAGACATAACCCGGGAAGTGAACGCCCTGGTGGCCTCTCTTTCGGAGAAGCCCGGTGACTAACATGGAGTTCTTTGACACCCACTGCCACCTCCTGATGCCCAAACTCATTGACCATCTCCCGGCCGTTTTTGATTCGTGCCGGGAAGAAAAGATCACCGCGCTGGTGAACATGGCCCTGGGTCCCGAGCCGGATCAACTGCTGGAGGCGCTCTCCCTCACCGCCCAGGGGATCAATATCCGAACGGTGGCGGGAATCCATCCCCACAACGCAAAAGATGAATCACGGGACTTCTATGATCTTCTCAAAGAGAAGCGTCACTCCCTGAGCATGATCGGTGAGATCGGTCTTGACTACCATTACAATTTCACCGATCCTCCGACTCAGCGCCGGGTTTTCGCCAACCAGCTCGATCTGGCGGCCGAACTGGGGCTACCCGTGGTTCTTCACGTGAGAGAGGCCCATGAGGAGTGCCTGGCCATCCTGGGTGAGCACCCCGGCATGGAGGGCTCAATCGTCCATTGCTACACGGGGGACGAGCACCTCGCCAGGAGATATCTGGACCTCGGCTTTTACATCTCCTTCTCCGGCATTGTCACCTTTCCCGGAGCACACGAGATCCACGCCGCCGCCCGGATTGTTCCCCAGGATCGAATCCTGGCAGAGACCGATGCGCCCTATCTCGCCCCCATACCCTTCCGCGGAAAGGTATGTGAACCGTGGCATGTAAAGCACACGGTCCAGAGAATCGCCACGCTGCAGGGCATTTCCCTGGAGAAGGCCGCTGAAATTACCTTTCGCAACGCCACAAGGGCGTTTCGAATGTAAGGAGAGAATCGTCACATGAACTCCTGGCTCGCTTCCCTTTCCCTCGGTGGAGGTCTGGTGTGCCTTATTCTGGGAGCCAACTGGCTGGTGGCCGGTGGTGCATCCATTGCGTTCCGCATGGGTATTTCCGCCGCTGTCGTGGGCCTCACAGTCATCTCCTACGGCACCTCCCTGCCTGAATTTACGGTCTCAGTGACCTCCTCTCTCTCGGGCTCCTCGGAGCTCGCATTCGGTAATGTTCTGGGGTCCAACATCGCCAATATCGGCCTCATTCTGGGGGTCACGGCCATGGTGAATCCCATCGGCGTAGACCGCGATCTGATGCGGCGGGACCACCCCTTCCTGCTTCTGGCCACTGCGCTCATGATCATCTTCGCCGCCAACGGGTATATCAGTCGACTGGAGGGAGGCATCCTCCTTGGCATGGGGATCTCCTACACCCTCTTCCTGATCCTGAAAAAGCACGATGAAGTCGCGAGGGAAGATGTGGAGAAGGCCTCCCTTCTCAAGAGCTGGGGGCTCATCGGCCTGGGGATAGGCTTTCTCTTGGTGGGAGGACATCTCGCCGTCACGGGCGCCACCGTGCTGGCAAAAGCATGGGGCATGAGCGAGCGGGTTGTTGGTATCACCGTGGTCTCCGTGGGGACGTCACTCCCCGAGCTCGCGGCGTCCCTGACCGCCTCCTTCAAAGGAGAGTCGGACATGGCCCTTGGGAACATCATCGGGTCAAATCTGTTCAACATCCTGTTTGTTCTCGGTGCTGTCGCGCTGATCCATCCCCTCTCCATCACTTTCAACTCCTCTTCTTATATTGATGTGGGTGTGATGGGTGCCTTTGTGCTTTTATTGTGGCCCGTTATGAAATCCCACCATCGGATCATGCGATACGAGGGGGTTCTCTTCGTGACATGTTATGGTGGCTATCTCACCTGGCTCGTGATGCGGTAATCTATCCCCGGAGGTACTATGGTTCCCGACTATGCAGAAATCCGCGATCTCATCTGGAAACTTGAAAAAGGCATTGGCGATCTTGCGACCCATATGCATCTTGATGACCTGCGCAAACAACTGGTCGTCCTGGAGGAGCAATCCTCAGATCCCAATCTTTGGGGTAATCAGGGCAAAGCCCAGGCCATCCTGAAGGAGGCCTCCACGGTCCGCGACAAGGTAGTTGGCTGGGATGCCACAAAGAGCGCCCTGGACGACGCGACGCTGCTGCTGAGCATGGCCCAGGAGGAAGATGACGAGGAGGCCATGGAGGATGGCTATAAAGAGCTCCTGGCAGTGAAAATCAAGGTCGACAAGCTGGAGCTCCAGGAGATGCTCTCCGGCGAAATGGACACCCAGAACGCCCTCCTGGCCATCAACGCCGGGGCCGGTGGAGTCGACTCCATGGACTGGGCCGAGATGCTCCAGCGCATGTATCTTCGGTACTGCGTGCGCCACAATTTCAAGGTCTCCATCGTGGAGCTCTCCGATGGCGCCGAGGCGGGGATCTCTTCGTGCACCCTGCTCATCGAGGGTGACTACGCCTATGGCTACCTCAAATCGGAGACGGGGGTGCATCGCCTGGTCCGCATGTCCCCCTTTGATTCCGCCGCGCGCAGACACACCTCCTTCACCTCGGTCCTGGTCACCCCCGATCTGGATGACACCATCGATGTTGAGGTCAATGAAGATGACCTGAGAGTTGACGTCTACCGTGCCTCGGGAGCCGGTGGGCAGCATGTGAATAAAACCGAGAGCGCGGTCCGCCTTACCCACCTCCCCACAGGGCTGGTTTCCGCCTGCCAGAACGAGCGCTCCCAGCACCAGAACCGTGCCACGGCCATGCGCATGCTCAAGGCAAAGCTCTACCAACTCAAGCTGCGTGAGCAGGAAGAGAAGATGGACAATATCGTGGGTACCAAGCAGCGAATCGACTTTGGGAGCCAGATCCGCTCCTATGTGCTGGCTCCCTACCGTCTGGTCACCGATCACCGCACGGAGCTCAAGATCGGCAACGTGGACGCCATCCTCGACGGGAGCCTTGACGAATTCATCCATGAGTATCTGGTGAAGTTCGGGGGCAAATAATCATGGCGCTTCTGGGCACCCAGCTATTTGAAAATTTTATCGCCTATCGGTACCTGAAAGCTGATAAATTCCGTATCTCTATTGTTTTCGCTGCCGTGATGATTCTCCTGGCCTTTGGAACGGCGGTGACCAGCATTTATGCCTTCAACCCCTCCGTGGATCTCGCCTCGAGAAAACTGACCCTCACAACCCACAACTTCTTTCTGCTGGGAGTCCTGGCGCTTCAGGTCCTGATCCTGATAATCAGCAGCCTCTTTGTCCAGCGGAAGCTTCTCTATTTTACCGCCTTCTTCCTGCTCGCTCTGTTCCCGCTCCTGATCTTCTTTGTCACGCTCAAGCTTCAGCCCCTTTTGGTGCCACGAATCGGGTTTTATCTGCGCTATTTTTTCATGGGAGAGCTGGTGTTGGGCTGTCTGGTCCTTCTCTTTGGCGTCATCCTCCTGTTTTTTAATGTCTATTCCACAACCTCCATCTTCTCCGTTTTTTTGGGCACCACCACCATGGTGGTGGTCCTCTCCGTCCTCGGAGGTCTCGAGGGCGAGCAAAAGGGGCAGATCCTGGGGTTCTCTCCCCATATTATTATATCCCTTAAAAAAGAGGGTCATATAAAGGAGTTCTCAAAATACTCCAGCTCCATTCGGGCCATTCTCAAAAAACGTGGCATTCGGGCCACCATGGCCCCTTACATGGAAGAGGAGGTCCTGCTCAAATCAGCCAATTTCGAGGCAACCCAGGGGATCCTGCTGCGGGGAATCGATCCCAAGTCCCCCACCTTCGATCTGGAAAAGCACATGAAGAGCGGGACCATTGACAACCTCATCCACACACAGCGCATCAAATGGACCGACCCCTCCATCACGACGACCGTGCTGGTCAATTCATCTGATCCTGTTTCGTTTCTGCCTCCCTGGCCCGTGGACGCGCCGGGGATCATCCTCTCCCAGGAGCAGGCCAAAACCCTGGGAGTCAGTATTGGCAAAGAGATTGACATCATCTCCCCGCGGGGCACCATGTCGCCCACGGGACCCATCCCCAAGATGCTCCGGTTCCGGGTCGCGGGGATTTACTCCACCAAGCATTTCAAGTACGACCTTCGTTACGCTTTCGTGAGCCTTGACATGGCCCAGACCTTCTCCCAGGTAAAAAATGTCATCTCCGGCTGGGAACTGAGGCTGAAAAAAACCTCCCTCATCGACTCCACGGCGGAGCTCATTGCCGATCATCTCCCCGACAGCTTCAAGGTGGGAACATGGAAGACCCAGAACAGGGCCCTGTTCAACGCCATGAAGCTTGAAAAGTTTGTCATGTTCATCATCCTGGTGGTGATTATTCTTGTGGCGGCCTTCTCCATCACCGCCAACCTCATCATGGTGGTTATGGACAAACAGCAGGAGATCGCCATCCTCAAATCCCAGGGTTCGACAAACAGTTCCGTGCGTAAAATTTTCATCCTGCAGGGGCTCATGGTGGGTGCAATCGGATTGGTTCTCGGTCTTATTTCGGGGCTCGGGCTCTGTATTTACCTGGCAGTGGTGGGAATCAAGACATCGGAGAATATCTTCGTGCTGGCCCGTATCCCGGTCTCCGTCTCCCCCCTGGACATTCTGGCCATCTCGGGCAGCGCCATCCTCCTCTCCATTTTAGCCACGCTGTACCCGTCCTGGAAAGCCACACGCATCTCACCCGTCCAGGGTCTCAATAAAAACGAATAGAAAAAACCACCCTCCCTCCAACTGGGGATTGAAAAAAAAATCTGGGCAATCTACACTGTTGCACAACAGCATTATTAAACAGATGCTCAACGCGCAATGGCCATCTGGTCAGGATTTTCAATCATCGGGCATATGGTTACCGTGTCTGTGGAGACAAAAAGGAGTTTGTAATGGGAAAAAGCACACTGATACTCATAGTCATGGCGATCATTTTACCCCTCACCACGGCGTGCGATCGCAAATATGGCAAGCGGGTCAAGTTTGGAAAAATGGAGGTCTACTACAAGAAGCCGGTGACCAAACAGATGGCCAAGGATCTGGGCAAGTTCCTCCTCAGGGAGAAGCTGGGCTCAGATGATCGGCGCACCTCTTTTCAGCTCCTCAAACCCGATGGACGGCTTCAGTTTCGCATGGTCGTAAAAGAGGGGATCGAGGAGGAGAAGGCCATTCACCTGAGCCTGCGTCTCATTGTGGAAAAAATGTCCGGGGAGCTCTTCAAGGGAGAACCTGTGGACATGCACCTTTGTGACAATAAATTCAATACTCTTGTGGAGTACCCCTATCACAGCGTCCACATGATGAACTTCAAAAAAGGGCGGATCGTCTATGAGGCTCCCATTACGAAAAAGACCGTGGAGGCCCTGGGGAATTTCCTGGTGAAAGAGAAGTTTTTCACCAATAAAAAAGAAATCGGCGTCCACCTGACCAAGGAAAAAGGACGCCTCAAATTCCGCTACGATGTCATTGACAATCAGTGGGACAATCCCAAATATATCGAAATCATCAAACTCTTCATGAAGCAAATATCCAAGGCAGTGCTCAACAACGCCCCCCTTGACGCGGTGTTCCTCGACAGCAAATTGAACGTGAAGCGGGAAGTCCTCTTTCAATAAACCGGAACCTTCCCTGCAGGCTACCATTACAATCATCTCAGGGGCGGCAGATCAGAGAGTGGATCAACTTCAGGGTCTCGCCCATGTGGACCCCCGGTGACGAGGCGGTCTTGTCTGTCAGCAGCTCGATTCTCACCTTCCCTTGAAAGGAGACCGAACGCCACGGCTCCATTGAATAGCCAGGGGGAACCAGATCCAGAACAACCTGCGGGTCAAAGCCGACCAGCTCTTCTTCAGAGAGGCGAGGATAGGAGGCAACCCCGCCCTTTAGCGCATTGATTCCGCCGGCACGGAGGAGCAGCTCATGCAGATAGGTCCCGGGACCCGCCCCCACCAGGTTCTTCAGGGAGCCCTTGTTTCGGCCCAGGGTGATGAGGACCCGGGGCCGATGACCGCATGGGACAGGGGTCAAGGCTCTGGAAAGGTTTTCTCTCAGTTCACGCCCGCGCCCCGGGAGACCCAGACGACCCGCAAGCCGCGTGATGGCGACCATCACCTCGGCGATGGATCGGGTCCTGAGCTCCATATACTCCACCCCGGCTCCCTTGAGGCTGTTGGCGATCTGGCTGTGCATCTCGGTGAGCAGCACCAGATCCGGTTTATGGGAGAGCAGGGTCTCCAGATCGATGTCCAGAAAGCCTCCCACCTTGGGGAGAGTCTGCACCGAATGTGGGCGGTAGTCGTACTTGGTCACGGCGCGGATCTTTTCTCCGGCCCCCAGGGAAAAGACCATCTGGGTCAGTGAAGGCGAGAGGGAAATGATCCGGCTTACTTTTCCCCCACGTGGCTGGCGCTTGCATGAACTGAACATTGCGACATGGATGGACACAAGGGTCCACAGAAACACCCTCAGCCTACCATGCATGATCCAGAATTTCTTTCACCTGCGGGGGAGTAATGTCGCCCCGCTCTCCGAGCAGCATACCTCGCCGGGAAAATCGATGGGGGATCTCCTCCAGAACATCGGGAGCTGGGAGATAATCCCTGAGCTTTGTGGAGACTCCAAGGCTGTGGAAAAAGGCTTCTGTGGCGTCGATGGCGGCGGCGGCTGCCTGCCGGGCGTCTGTAATCCGGTGCCCGAATACTGCGGCTCCATAGGCAATCAACTTTTCCTGCTTCGCGTGAGCCTGGTGGCGCAGCATGGGTATAAGCACACAAGCGAGGGTTCTGGCGTGGGCAAGGTCCGTGAGCGCCGAGATCTCA
>JAHJLU010000332.1 GCA_018821745.1 Myxococcota bacterium
CCGGGGGACCAGTGAATTATCCGGTGGTCTGATCTCCACCCTGTCCGTCAGTTGGATAATAGGTTGACAGAGCCCCACAAAACGTGACAATAGCCCCACAAGGACGTGGAAAGTCACGGTGTTTATGGTTGTCACTCCGATGTTTCCTGCGCCTCCAACGGTTAAATGAAAATGCCCCCGAAATCTCCGGAATCGAAAGAAAAAAACCGCAAGAAAGAACAGACCACCGTGCCGGTCACGGTGGCCAATGTGCGGTGCGCCTTTGGCAAAAAGCAGGTGTTGCATGACATCAGTTTTTCATTGAAGCGGGGTGAAATCGTCTGTCTGCTTGGTCTGAACGGGGCTGGAAAGACAACGACCATGAGAATTCTGTCGGGGCTTTTGGTCCCCGGCCACGGGAAGGTCAGGGTCCTGGGCTTCGACCCGGCCGAGTCCCCTTCTTCGGTGCGTAAAGTCCTCGGGGTCCTCCCGGAGGAAAATATTCTCAACAATGAGCTGACGGTATACGAGCATCTTCGGTTTGCCGGAAAGCTCGCCGGGTACAAAAAAGATCTCGACGCCCGGATCCATGAACTCGCCGCGGTGTTTGCCCTTGAGGATGTTCTCCACAGCCTGGCCGGGATCCTCTCCAAGGGATACCGGCAGCGAGCCAGTCTGGCCATTGCCCTCCTCACGGATCCCCCCGTTGTGATCCTCGATGAACCATCTTCCGGGCTTGATCCAGAGCAGCAGAGCGCTTTTCACGACCTTTTGCGCTCCATCTCGGCGGACAAGACCCTGCTCCTCTCCACCCACCTGCTCCCCGACGTGAAGGCACTGGCCGACAGGGTGCTGGTGATAGCCGGCGGGCACCTCATTTATGATGGTCCCCACCCGGGGGATGATTTGCTCAGGAAGGCATTGCTGGGCGAGTCCATCAACACCGAAGCTGCTCCACTGGAGGACAATCATGAGTCGGTCTGATGCTCCGGCCGTTTTCTCGGTGCTTCGTGTCTTGACCCTGCTGGGGAGGGATCTGCGGCTCTCCTTCGCTTCTCCGCTTATTTACGTCGTGGTGATGGCCTACCTGATCCTGGGCGGGGCTCTTGGGTTCAACGCTATTTTGGACCTTGGATATGTCACCTTCAGCCCCTATTTTCAGATCGCCCCCTATCTGATGCTGCTTATCGCGGTGGTTATTTCTTCCGGACAACTGAACAGGAAGCGGGACTCTCTGGATCTGGCAGTGCTCTCCCCCGTCTCTGTCCCCGAGATACTCACCGCGAGGTTCATCTCGGGGCTCATCATTCTGCTCATTCCGCTTGCGCTCTCCTGGTCCCTCCCGCTGGCCATTACCCTGGCAGGGTGGGGTCACCCGGACTACGGGGCATTTTTTGCCGGGACCCTTGGTCTTGCCCTCCTGGGGAGTGGATTTCTTGCCCTGGGTCTTTGTGTAGGCGCTTTCTTCAAGAGTCAGACGGTCTCCTTCCTTGTCGCGGTGCTCATCGCCTTTGTGTTGTGGGTCCCCAACCAGTTGGTCCCCTTCTTTGGCCCACAGGGGAAGGAAATTCTCCTGCAAATTTCTTTTTTGTATCACACTGAGTGGTTTGCCCAGGGGCTTGTCAGAGGGGCCGATGTGGCCTATTTCCTTGCCCTGGGTCTTTTTTGTCTGGCCCTGGCGGGTTTTGGGCTTATTTCTCAGCGATATGTCCGTCTGCCTCCTTTTCGCCGATACCTGCATGTTGTGATCATTGCTTCCCTCGCGCTTTTTATTGCGCTGTTCTTTTTAAAGTTTCCCTTCCGGGTGGATCTTACTTCCGAGGGACTGTTCACACTGGACAAGGACAGCAAAAAATATGTTCGTACTCTCAAAAGGGATGTGAAGATCCTCTTTTTCTGTGACAGCGGCCTTCCTCTGAAGTTGAGGCCCTATAAGAAAGAGGTCCTTGTCCTGCTTGAACAGTACCGGACCGTGAGCTCGAAGATCGGCGTCAGCCTCATCGACCCCTCCGCCGACAAGACAGGGGCGGCCCTGGCAAAAACGTACGGCATTGTCCCCGTGGAGATGCGGAGCCACTCGGGAACCACCAGCAAGGTCAGCCGGATACATTTTGGTATTGCGCTGGTGAAGGGGGAAAAGGTGGAGATTATTCCTGAGGCGCTGCAGGCAATCCGGGGTCGGACCCTGGAATACGAAATAACTTATCGTATCAAGCGGTTGTCTGAAAAGCAGCAGACCATTTATTTCTCCACGGGCCACCATGAACAGGAGGATCCGCTCTCCCCCAAGGGTAATCAGGGGTTCTCCGAGTTGTTCAAAAAACTCAAGGAGTTCAATTTCGCCACGCATAACCCTGACAAGGGGCCCATCCCCGATGACGCGGCGATTTTTGTGGTGGCAGGACCCAAGCGGGGTTTCACTCAAGAGGGGATCGCCCGTCTGGATAATTACCTCAAAAAGCGAGGCCCCATGCTTCTCCTGCTGGACTCCATGAAGTTCAAGTGGAAGCAGTTTGTCAAAGGAGTTCCCATGCACTGGGTGTCCAACGACATTGGTCTGAATCCATGGCTCTCCACACTGGGCTTCACCCAGAATTTCGACATGGTGCTCTCCACTCGTGCTCCCAGGGTCCCCATGGGGAACGGGAAAGTGCAGACCTACGCGTTGATTCCCATGATCTCCGTAAACCGCAAGATGGACATTTTCCCCTTTACTCTGGGGAGTCTGTCCCCGGTCAACCCCCTCCCACAGGGTGTCACCCTGGTGAAAACAATCACCTCCGACCCCACCTCCTGGCGCCACCGCGATGTGTTTGAAGAAAATCTTGACTGGCCGAGGACCTCCGAGAAAGGGCCCTTTGATGTGGGATACCTTATCAGAGGCGACGGGAACGGCGGACGCTTTAAACTCTTTGCCTTTGCAGACTCTGATTTTCTCCGTGATCGACTCATGAGAGGATCTTCGACCAACAGCATCTTTGCCCGGCACTTGTTCAACATGCTGCTGGGAGACTCAAGCCTGGGACACCTGCGATTCAAGGGCAGGGGTGTCGAGTGGCTAAAAATTTCCGGCTCTGCCTCAAGACGGATGGTTCAGGTTGTTGCCGTTGCGCTGCCAGCGCTGCTCATCTTTTTTGTAGGACTGATGTATAACCTGCTCCGCCGGATGAAGAGGAAAGCCTCAACGGCGGGAGGGAGTTGAAATGAAAACCCGGTACAAAAGACTTGTTGCCCCTCTGGTCCTCCTGATAATCTTGGTCCTTGGGATCTGGTTACTGTGGCCCAGGAATGTGGCCCCTCCCACGCTGGTTCAGAACACAGCAGGCGGGAAAAAGCAGGAACCTCCTGTGACTGCGGGGATGCTGGCCCTCACCGATGAAATGATCATCAAAAATCGATTTGGTCAGTTTCATCTGACAAGGAAGGGAGATCACTGGTTCATCTCCTCCCCGGTGAAGTCGCGGGCCAATGACGGGCTGGTGGCAAAAATTTTTCAGCGGTTGGGCGGTCTGAAGTTTGGACAGATAGTGACCTCGGATCCCGCGACGTTCAAGGAACATCTCCTCACGGAAAAACGTGCGGCGTCCATTCATTTCAAGTCAAAGGGGGTCTCCCAGGTGGAGCTCCTGGTGGGTCGATCCCGAAAGTTTACTCTGCTCAGGGCCGCCGGTAGCAATGAAGTCTGGAACATGAAGGGGGCTTTTCGGCAGATTATCGTCAGGGATTCCAGGGATTGGGTAGAGCCCGGCGTGGCTCCCTTCAAACTCAAAGAAGTAAAAAGCGTGACCTATTTGGGCCCCCACGGCGAGAAGCTGTTCAGTTTCACCAAAAACAAGCAATCGGTCTATGAAGTGACCTACGGGAAGGTCCCCAAAGACTTTTATCCCAGAAACGTTACGGCCTCCGTGGCCAAGCTTCTCCGCGCCAGGTTGAGAAAAATCAATGATGACAGGGGGCACAGGGAGTCCTATTTCACTCACTCCCCCGGAGCCATGGAGATTATCCTGGAAAACGGGAAGAAACACCTTTTTCGAGTCGGCAACCGGGAAGGGAAACTTGTCCCTCTCTCCAGCTCCCTGGTGGAGTGGATTCCCCTCGTCTATTATCACTCCATTCATGGAATGCTCCTGACCAGCATCTTCGATCTGGTCTCTCCCAGCGTAATCGCTCTTGATTCTTCGCAAGTCACCGCCATAGACGGGCTCTGTCAGGGATTCTCCTTTGGCATGGAGCGCAAGGGAGCACAGGGATTCTCTCCAAAAAAGGAGTCCATGGAGTTCGTACCGGCCCTCTCCCGCACGGTCAAATTTCTTGAGATGGTAAAAAAGGGGTATCTCAGGGCTGAGAAGGTTATGGCGCGTCTGCCCGTGGAGAAAACAGGCATCACTCCCAAGAGTGATTTTATCACCCTCACCCACAAGGACAAAAAAGTGACGGTTCGCTTTGGAAACGTTACGGACAGTCCCGAGGGAGGCAAAGTGTGGCGCTACGTGGAGACCAGCGAGAAGCCTGATTACACGTTTATCGTGCGGGGAGAGCGCTGTCTCGAAATTTGCCGCAACAAGGTCAACTGGCAGATGGCGGCCACCGACATGGAAGATCTTCCCCATCGCAGTATGAAAAAAGCCAGGAAACCTCTGGCCAAAAAACCGGACCCCCCCAAGGGCTCCATGGAGAAGCCAAAATGAACCGTGACCCCGGGGAAATAGCAGCCAGGAAACGGCTGATTCTCGCCCTCGATATGCCCGGCGCAAAAGAGGCGCTGGAGCTGGCCGAGACCGTTAAGGATGTGGTCGGTTGTTTTAAGGTGGGACTCCAGCTGTTTCTTCGTGAAGGACCATCCATCGTTGAGCGCGTGGCCCGCCTTGGTGTTCCCGTGTTTCTGGATCTCAAACTCCACGACATTCCGGCCACGGTGGCGAAAGCAGTGATCAGCCTCAAGGGGCTGCCCATCTCCTTCCTCACCATCCACACCGCGGGAGGAATAGAGATGATGGAGGCCGCTGCCGATGCCGCATCGAGTCTTGATTCTTCACTCGCGCTCCTGGGTGTCACACTCCTGACCTCCCTGTCCGAGAGCGATTTCCCCCAGGTTGGGCTCATGGGGAGCTCTCAGGAGTTGGTGCTCAGACGTGCCATGCTCGCCCGGGAGGCAGGTCTTGCAGGTGTGGTCGCCAGCGCCAGGGAGGTGTCCCGGTTGCGCCAGGCCGTGGGTGAGGGGTTTTACCTGGTCATTCCAGGGATACGTCCCGCGGGTGCAGGCAATGACGACCAAAAACGGATCGCAACACCCCAGAGTGCCATCGCCCTTGGGGCGACCCACCTGGTGGTCGGGCGACCCATCAGCGCCAGCGCGGATCCGGGCCAAAGTGCGCGGGCGATCCTCTCCATGATAGAGGAAGCCCAAAGGGAGCCAATATGAACAAGGGCCAACATCAAACTGGAACAGGGAGCGGGGAGCGTGTGATCTGCGGCCTCAATGCGGTAGCTGAATACCTGGAGAAGGGTGAAGTCACACGAATTTACACCTCGGTCCAGCTTGCCCATCCGGTGATAAGAGAAGCCAAGGGGCGGGGAATCCCACTCTCCAATCTCAAAAAGAGCGAACTGGATCTTTACGCCGGCGGGGAGAACCATCAGGGTATTGTCGCCTTTGTCCGAGGATTTCCCTATGTGGATTTCCCGGATCTTTTTCCCCTGCTTGAATCAATGGAGGCTCCGTTGATTCTTCTTTTGGACCGCTTGCAGGACCCCCACAACCTGGGGGCGATTGCCCGGAGCGCCTATCTGCTTGGGGCTACGGCCATTTGTATTCCCTACAAGGGTTCCGCGAGCGTGACTCAGGGCGCGGTCAAGAGCAGCTCGGGCGCCACAGGTCATATCCCCATCGCGCGGGTTATTAACATGGGAAGGGCACTGGATGAGTTGAAGGATCGTGGATTTCGCATCGCCGGTCTGCTCATGGATGGGCCCCATGTTTTGAGCCAGTCGGACCTCACGGGCCCCCTGGCGATTGTGGTGGGATCCGAAGACAAGGGGATCCGACCCACCCTGGAAGATCGCCTGGATCTGCGCCTGAGTATTCCCATGGCTGGAGCCCATATCGGCTCGTTTAATGCTTCTGTTGCTGCGTCTATTGTGCTGTATGAGGTCAGTCGTCAACGCCGCCCCTGAAACCGGGGGAGCCAGGAAGGACTCGACTGTCCTCTTTCACAAGGATGTGTGAACTATCGTATACAGGACTGAAAGACAAAGGGGATCCTTGGTTTACAAATCGTTGGGAAAACAGGGATTGGAAATACGAAAGGCTGGATCTGTCCTGCTAAAGTGCTATAATTTTATGTGCTTTTCTTTTATTTAACCAAAAAGTGTATTTTTCACTTCAGGTGGTACACTCTTTGCGAAAAGGAAATGGCAGTGGTGATGAATTTTTTACTTCCCATAAAGTCCAAGAATGCATTCGGCCCAAATGCCGACAAAGGAGATGAAAACATGAAAAGAACTATGCTTATGATCATTGGCTCTATCCTATTCCTTATTCCCGCTGTG
>JAHJLU010000030.1 GCA_018821745.1 Myxococcota bacterium
GTCCTGTTCAACACGGGTTGGGCTTCGGTGTTTACTCTGGCGACTTTGATCCGGGAACCCAGCTTCACATTGATGGAGTTCTTTACGACCCTGACCACCTCGACAGTATAGTAATGGTACTTGTCGCCACCCAGATCCTCAACAATACGGGCTTCAAGCACCACGGGGGCTCCCGCGGTTATGGTCTGGGCAGGTGGTTTGGGATTTGTCGTTTGCACCGGCTCCGATTTCTTCTTGCATCCCGTAACCATCACCAGACATACACTAAAAAGGAAATAGTATTTCATTGTTCTTTCTCCTTGAAACGCTCTGCGTCAGGGGACACTGTACCATGAAAAGTGGATTTTTAAACAAAACAGTGGGGCTTCATGTCATTCCCCCGAGGGGGAGACGGTCCCCCTTCTCTTTCCATTATCACGGAGAAGTCCGTGAACTCCGTGGATGCTTTCATTCCCATTCCTGGGAAGGATCCCGGGGACTCGGGCCGCTGCATATCCCACGGTTTTATAGTTTTGACAAATGACACAGCCGGGCTATGATCTCGCAATGGAAAACAAAAAGCTGGTTCGAGCGCTGATTCAGGGGTTACCCCATTACGTCGCGATTATCAACGAACACCATGAGATCCTGCTCGATAATCAGGGGGCGCTCTCCAAGGGAGCCTCCAAATCGAAGATCCCTCCCTTTGTGGAGGATGACCGCTTTTACAACGGATGCGATCACGCCGCTCCATTCTGCATGGTGGAATCGGCACTGAACAGCGAAGAGGCCATCGAACGGAGCGTCCAGTGGGAAAAAACCGATCGTTGGTACCACATTGTGATGAAATGCGTCCCCGATATTGAAAGAGCACCGCTGCTGATTTGCACGGTCAAGGATGTCAGCGAGAACCGCAAGACCGAGTCGCACCTGCAGGAGACCATTATACAGCTGCAGACGCTCAATCAACTCGCCACCACGCTGCAGCGCGCCAACTCCCCGGAGACCCTCCTCCAGGGTGTCATCGACAATGTGGTCCAGGTTCCCTGGCTCGGTCTCAAGCGCAGCGTGGCAGCCTTTCTCGTGGAAGAGGGGTGGTTGCGGATGGTTGCCCAGCGGAATCTGCCGGGCGAAATTCTCCAGCAATGCGGGCGTCTTAAGGTCGGCACCTGCCTGTGCGGACTCGTCGCGCAGACAAAGGAACCCTGCATTTCCGGGAGTAGTTCCCATGAGCACACTTTGAATCTGCTGCAATGGGGAAACACGGCCACCTCATTCTTCCGTTGATGTACGAAGAACAGGTGCTGGCCGTGCTCAATTTCTATCTCGCTCACGGCCAGACCCTCTCTCCGAGCAAAATGCATTTTATCGAAGCGGTTGCCAGCCTCGCCGGGATGAACCTCAATCAGTTACTGATGCGGAAATCCCTCTTCATCGCCGAGCGCCTGTCGAACATGGGGTTTCTCGCCGCGGGTGTGGCCCATGAGATCAACAACCCGCTTACCTACGTACAGACCAGCCTGGAAGAAATACTCACCACCATGGAGTCCGCCATTGCATTGAAGAATGGAATCTGCAAGGAGGAGGACCTTCGCCAGCTCTTCGAGACGGTGCTGGAGCTGGGACGAGAGGCCCAGACGGGAGTGCAGCGCATCAAAACGATCGTCAGTGACATAAAGACGTTCTCCTCCAATCGTGAGGAGCGCAGCAAACTGATCGCTGTTTCCAAGGTGATGGACAGTGCCGTCTCCATGGCCTCCTACCAAATCAAGCACAAGGCCCGCCTGAAAACCCACTATGGTGATGCCCCCATGGTCCGTGGAGCCGAGGGGAAGCTGGCGCAGGTGTTTCTCAACCTGCTCGTCAACGCCGCCCATGCCTTCGATGACGGTCCGATTGAGAACAACACCATCGACATCACCATTTCCCAGAATCAGTCCCACGTGATCGTTGAAATAAAGGACTCGGGGTGCGGGATTCCCAGGGATGTTCTGCCCCATGTCTTTCAGCCTTTTTACACGACGAAGCCCTCAGGAGTCGGGACCGGGCTGGGGCTCTCCATCAGCGACACGATCATCCGCGCCATGGGGGGCACTATCGCCGTTCAGAGCGAGGAAGGAAAGGGAACCACATTCACCATCACGCTCCCTGCCAAAACGGATGCCTCCTCCACGGGAACGGGGGAGATCGTCCAGGTGGCGGCAAAACCCGAGGCGCTGAAGACCACTGTCCTTTTGGTCGATGATGACCACCTGATACTCAAGACCCTCGCCCGGCGCCTTATTTCCCATCACACAGTGGTGGTGGCTGAGAGCGGTGAGGCGGCGGTGGCCAAGCTCGAGGCGCGGGCGGATATCGAGGTGGTGGTGACGGACCTCATGATGGAGGGTATGTCCGGAGTGGACCTGTTCCAGTGGATCAAGGAAAACCGGCCTGAGCTCCTTCGACGGGTCATCTTCGCCACGGGAGGATCCCTCTCCTCAGCTACCGCCTCCTTCCTCAACCGCCCTGATGTTATCTATCTTGAAAAGCCATTCCGCATCAACACACTGCTCGATACGATCCAGCACGTGCTGCGAAACCACCCCCCCCTGTAAATCACCGCGCTGCAACAGCCATATCTCTCTGTCGAGGTCTATGGTAATTCTCTATTCCTGTGTTCTATCCAGGTCGGTGCTGTCGGGCGACAAGGAAAATGGGTGTTCGTCAGTAGAGGAAGCCGAAGAGATACAGGGGGATGGTTGTGCGGTGCCCGATTTCGATGCCATCGAGGGCCCAGTAATTGTTATCAGCATGTTGCAGTTGATCGCGATTTTTGTTTTTCCCGCCCACCTCGAAGGTGAAGGAGTTGTTCACCACAAAATCTCCCCGGGGCGGGATTGCGATTTTTGCGACAGCAGAGAGTTGATTTGCAAAAAAAGTCTCCCTTCGTGTTCCCGCAAAAGAATCCATTTCGCTCAAATCCGACAAGACAGATAACAATACACTGTTATCAAGGTATATTTTCTGAGGTTTTCTGACACTTTTCACCCCCTGCCCCGATTTTCTGACGAGGGTGATGAGACCCGCTTTTTCCAGGTATTGAATATAGAGGTAAATAGTATCTCTAGCGATATTTAAC
>JAHJLU010000333.1 GCA_018821745.1 Myxococcota bacterium
TCTTCCCGTGCCTTCTTCTCCTGATCGGCGGTGAGGTTCAGGCCACGGTGGGGGAGGTGGTCCGGTGGTGGGCGAAAATCCCTCTGGCGCTTTGCCCGGGTGAGTGTGGAGAAAACCATGCCCGTGGCGATTCCTGCGGAAAAAACCGCCACCAGCAGCAGCGCCGCCAGCCATTTGGTTTTTGTTAATGAAACCTTACGCTGTTTCATTTGGGCCCCCTGATGAGTTCCACTTCCTGCCAGGTGTTCAGGGTGGATTTGCCCCGCGCCCACTGGGCGAAGGTGGTGGTTTTCTTCTGTGCGCCCTGGGTGTGGCCCTTCTCCAGCATCCAGGTGCCTGCCGCAGCCGTCACAAGGATCAGGAGCGCCGCCACCATGAGCGGGACAAAGGCACGGGCCAGGACCGCGGAAGGTGACCGCTCCCGGGCCGCCATTATACGCTGTGCCAGAGCACTTACCGTACGATCGAAGCGATTCTTATCCCGTGTGGGATCCAAAGGAGAGAGATCAATGGGATTCTTGTTCATTTTTTCCTCCGCGTTCCTGGCTCTCGATGAGGGCACGCATCTTTCCCCGCGCCGTGAAGAGAATCTGCCGGGAGTTGGTCTCGCTGATCAGCAAAAATTCAGCTATCTCTGCGTGCTTGAAATTGCACAGATCGTGAAACAGCAGCACGTCCCGCTCCCGATCGGACAAATGTTCCAGGGCCTTGAGCAGGGAGTTTTTCAGGGTCGAACTGATGTGGTCGGCGGGCATGGTTTCAATATCCCTTGAGGACCTTTTGCCTTGGGTTTTTTTCCGGGATGAGAGATCGGTGAGGGCGCGATTTCGTGTGATCTTCATGAGCCACGGCTTGAACTGGCGGTGATCACGCAGGTCGTCAATTCGGGAGAGTGCGCTCAGCAGGGAACTCTGGGCGACATCCTCCGCGTCTTCGGGGTGGCGGAGGATAGCAAGTGCCACGGCATAGCAGGGCCGATAGTAGCGCCGCACCAGGATCTCGCACGCGTCCTGATCCCCCGCCTGGATGGCTGCCACCAGCTCTTGCGTGCTCGTCTTCATCATGGTCTGCCCGTGGGTCCCCGGCCGGGAGCGATACTGTCCCGAAGCCCTAAGGTCCTTGTTACCATAGACCGGTGCAAGAGGGAAAATGTTAGGCGTGGAGGAAAATTGGTGAGAGTTTTTTGATCCGGGGCGCTCACCGACCACAGGGGGCAGTTGGGGGAAACCTGGGGTCAGATGCCGAAAAACTGTGTACAGGGCGCGAGTTCGCGATACAAGAGAGGAGAGGTGCCCATGTTCTCTTCCCCCATTTTTCTTGCCATTGCTATTACACTTTCGGTCCTGTTGCTGCTGCAGCTGGTTGCTCTAATGGTGACCTGGCTGCGCACTCCTTCCTGGTCGGCTTCCCGGACAGAGCGCTACAAAAGAAACCCGGGGTTTGCCGGCGGGCGCTTCTCTCCACCCCCGGGAGCGGTTATGTTCAAGAGACCGGAAAATATGATGAAACTGTTGAAGCGGATGATCTTCGGGGGCGAAGTGCGGCGCCCCAAAGAGCCGCTCGTGATCGTCCGGCCGGCCCCTGACCATTTTACGGAGCCCCGTGATTTGCGCCTGACCTGGCTCGGCCACTCCTCGGTGATCATTGAAATCGAAGGCAAAAGAGTTCTCACGGATCCCGTATTCAACAAGCGGTGCAGCCCTGTCCCCTTTGCGGGCCCCTCGCGGTTTCATGCGCCACCCCTTCCCCTGGATGCGTTGCCAAAGCTGGACGCGGTGATCATCTCCCACAACCACTATGATCACCTGGAGAAGAGCACGGTGAGGCACCTCGCCGCCACGGGAGTGCCCTTTTTTGTTCCCCTGGGGGTGGGGTTCTATCTGGCCAAATGGGGCGTGAAGGCGTCGCAGATCCACGAGCTGGGGTGGTGGGAATCGGGTCTGGTCGCGGGACTCACCATCACCGCAGCCCCGGCGGCACACTTCTCCCAGCGGGCGTTCGAGTTCTCCAACCGCACCCTCTGGGCTTCCTTCGCTGTTGCCGGCGATGCGCAGCGGGTCTATTTCGGCGGGGACTCGGGGTGGTTTCCCGGTTACGGGGAGATTGGGCAGCGGCTTGGTCCCTTCGATGTAACCATGCTGGAGATAGGTGCCTTTGACGAGGCATGGGGGACGATCCATCTTGGTCCCCGCAACGCGGTGAGGGCCCATAAGGCGCTCTCGGGGCACATCTTCATGCCCATCCACTACGGGACCTTCAGTCTGGCCCTCCATGCCTGGGATGCCCCTCCCGAAGAGGTGCTGAAGTTGTCGGGGGAGGAAAACATCACCCTGGCGCTTCCTGGGCCGGGGCAGTCTTGGGAGCTCCGTAATCCTCCGTCCCACCCGTGGTGGCGTCAGACTCCCGCAGACGGCACCGTGGACGAGTCCGAGGAGCTCCCGTCCCGTGGGTGATTGGCCAGCATCACAGCGAGGCCACCGGCGCATGTATCTTCTGATTTCTTGTTCAGGGGATTAGGGGCCCGATTATTGCTGCGGGGTGAGGCTGGTGAGTTCGTACTGCGTGTCTGATTCCATGGAGATTATCCCCTCCCCGAGGCTCTTGATGGTGAGCTTGACCATGAGCCCCGTGTCTACGGTATACCAGACCTCCCGCTTGAGGGAACCGCTGACGGCGCTGGTCCAGGAGGACGTCTGGATCACGTGATGGGCCTGCAGCTTTTGACCACCAATATCAAGCGTCTCTATGCCAACATAGGTCATTTGGAAGAGCAGATCGGGTCGCTCAATCTTCAGGGGGCTGGTGCTTGAGTGCTCCACAATGTTCCAGGCATCCTTCCATGTGCTGCCTGGTTTGCCCGTGGGGCCAATGACGGGGAGAGAACCGGAGGTCATCCGGGACGTGGTGGTGAATCCGAACATCTGCCGCTTCTCCCAGCGTTCCGCCAGGCGCACTCCGTTGACGGTGCTGCAGTACTTCTCCGTGCCCTCGTTCCCCTCCTCGATCCGGAGGGTCAGTTCCCAGCAGTTTCCCCTGGGGATCAGAATTGCGGGGATACTTTTTGGCATTGCGCGTTCGGTGTTTCCCAGCAGGGAGGATTTGACCTTAGTCAATCCCGAGGTTTTGAAAGTGTAAACCCCCGCAACAGGGATCCCCTTGCTGCCGTTGGTGTCGCCGCCGGCCTTGTGCAAATCCTCAAGGGCATTCTGAGTGGTCGCTGGGGCCAGCTCCCGAGGGCGAAACTTGTAGCGCAGGAAACCGTACCCTCCTGCGCCAATCAAGAGGCCGGTACCAAGGGCGGTTATGACTACCAGCTTGAGTTTCTGCATCGTGGTCGGCCTGTTTTCGCCCCCGGCCCTCCAGAATCGCACCAGCAGCCCGCCCAGCAAGGACCCGAGAAGGAAACTGAGGGGAACTAAAAAATATTTCATTACCAACTCCTTCCTCGTTGTGTACCGTCATGGGTATCCAGGAATGAATATATACACTCTGACGCATTACAGCGCAGATGCAAACCATGTTTTTCGGTTTCTGTCGAGGGAAAACAGATTTGATTCGGAGGTGAATTGGTGTGTGGGAGGGGGGTTATGAATGGAATTTGGTGTAAATGTCGGAGAAGAGGTTGTGGGGGTCTGTTTTTGCCTTGAGCCCCTGGTAGCGATCCTTGGCGTAGATCTGCCAGAACCGCTCCCGGGAGTAGTGGTTGCGGGAAATCAGCGTCTTCACTCCGTTGAGTTCAAAGACCTTCTCCTCGAGCAGGCGGGAGTAGTCCACTTCCTTGTGCGTGTTCTTCTTGCCGTAGATGGCAAAGTCGATGATGAGATTCTCGTCGCTGATGTTTTCGGCGAACCGGTCGTCAATGAAGGGATAGACCTTGGGATAGCGATAGGGGACGACCCACAGGGGGAAGAAGTCGAAGTCACGCTCATACCAGTGGTAAAAGGTCTCAAACTTGTGACCGGGGATGAAGACATCCACCACTACCTCGGGGCGTTTTTTGAGCTTGAGCAGGTGGCGGATGCGGCGTGACCACTTGATGAGATTGGTGGAGCCCAGAAAGTGCCGGCCCAGCATTTTACGGACGGGTCGCCAGGTGAGGGGCGGGATGGTGTTTGTGAGCCAGTGGCAGTCCCGGTCATAGCGGAAGAAATATTCGGGGAGGGTCAGGTAGTCCATGGTCTTCTCCACCACGCTCCGGTGGAAGATGTTGTCGCCCTGATAGGAGGAGACAAAGGGGGCCTCGTCGACCATGGTCCCCAGGCAGGTGATGAATTGCCCGGGATTGTAGATGATCCCGTCGACAAAGTCATAGTCGCGGGCGTCGATGCGCTCCTTTAAAAAGGCCCAGTAGTCGTCAACGGTGCTGTGGGTGACATACTCCATGCGCACGTAGGGTTTGGCCTCAATAAGGGAGAAGGTGAGCCTGGTGAGGATTCCCAGGGTCCCGAAGGAGTTGTGGAGCCCGTGGAAAATATCGGCGTGCTCCGTGTGGGAGCACTGCACCACTTCGCCCGTCCCCGTGACGACCTCATACTCCAGACAGGAGTCGTGAAATCCACCATACTTAAAGGACATGGACTCCACGCTGCAGCCCGAGACCGCGCCCCCGATGGTGATGGTCTTGAGTTCGGGGACTGTTTTGGGGATGAGGCCCAGGGGGAGGGTGGCCGCGACCAGATCTTCGAAGGTGACACCTGATTCTGCCACGCAGATGCGCTTCTCCTCGTCGATGGAGAGGATCTGGTTGAAGGCCTTGAGGTCTATTTTTTCCTTGGCATAGCGGGGGTCCCTCGGATTGGGGACGAAGTGTGAGACACTGTTTTTGTTAAAAGTTACAGGTACTTTCGCTTTGGCCTTTGTCTTCACCTGGTCTGTGAGCGTGGTGAGTTTTTCCTCGTGGGTCATGGGCGGGTCCTTTCCAAAATATAGTCGCCACCGTCAGGGGTGGTACCTGTGTGAGTACGGGGTCCAGACTCGGATGTCAACACAAGGATGCTATTTCTTTATTGGGTGTAAATATGTTTGGAATATTAATGAATTGTAGGTAGACTATCAGTCTTTTAACAGCTTATTCCCTGGAGTCAGGGGTGCTCTTGCGGGCGAGGAAGGCCTCATGTGATTCTATCTCTGCCACATGGATTGCCCCCTGGTCGACCCGCCAGCGCACGTTGTAATCATACAGGGGGAGGCCGTAGTGGTGGTCCGGGGAGTCGGAGTGGTATTGGGGCCGGGGATCCAGGGCCAGCATCTGTTTGAGCAGGGTGGTGAATCCGGGAAGGGAGGGCTCGATTGTCTCAAGGGCCAGTAGCGCACGGGGTTCAAAGTGAATGGGGAGGGTCGCCGGCGGGGGAGTGGGCGCGTAGCCGCCTCGGGCGCCTGTGAGAGCCTCGGCGTAGGGCAGATAGGGCTTTATGTCGAGGACCGGTGTGCCGTCAACAAAGTCGCCCCCCAGCAGGGTGAGGATGGTCTGGTTCCCACTTCGGGAGACGCCGCCGTTGCCCACCAGGGATAGACCCAGGGAGTTTGGACGGTAGGGACTGCGGGAGGCGAAGACCCCCACGCGGTTGTTTCCGCCCAGGCGGGGAGGCCGGACCAGGGGGGACCACTTCTCCCGGGGTTGAACTTCATGGAAGTGAAACAGGATCCACAGATGGCTGAACCCTTCTATATCACGAAAAGCCAGTGGGTCGTCCCAGGGGGGATCGATGCGCAGGAGCGCAGTGGACTCTACCAGCCCTGGCTGTCTGGGGACGCCGAACTTGCTCTTGAAGGGGCTCTGAATGAATCCGATGGGCTCGTATGTGAAGGACATGGCGTCTTTGGGCTATCTGGGGCGCACCAGGGCAAGCAGGGTCAGGAGAAAGAGGAAACCGATAAATGCCGTGCCTCTGGGGGACTCACCCGCCTGACAGGAGCAGCCCCGGGATTTCTTGGCCTCACAGGGGGGACAGGTCGGGCTCACCGGTTTGGTCGCAGGGGATGTGGTCTTTCCCGCTGTGGTTGTTTTTGTCTTCGCGGGAGGCGCTTTTTTTGCAGCGTCGGGGGTAGGAACATAGGTGAGCCGCTGGGCGTCGGACATGGGTTTGTCCTTGTCGGGCAGGCGAAAATGGTCGGGCCGCGCCTTCACCACGTTTTCATACCACTCTTTGGGATAAGGGGGATGGGTCACCTTGCCCTTGGCGTCCCGGACGTTCCCGTCCATGTACTTCATGAGCAGCTCCTGCCCCAGCCTGATCCAGCGTTTATGGACCATGTCAGCTGCCTTGGCGGAATACTGAGTGAGGAGCGCCCGGGCTTTTTTCGGGGATTTTTTATACAGTGCCAGCGCTTTCTTTTCAAAATCCGCCTGGGCCTTGAAGAAGCCGTCTTCCAGCTTCTTCTGCTCTTTCTGAATGTCCACGATGATGTCGCTGTATCGCAGATAGGCAAAGTTGGAGACGAAGGTGAAGGCCCAGAAGGCGCTGTCCCAGGTGAACGTAGTAAAGGAGCCCGTGCCGACGGCATAGGGCTTGGGCGCCTTTTCGATCCCCGCGTACATGGGGACATAGACCGTGGAGGAGATGTCGTCCACGGAGAACCAGAGCAGCCCGCCGATGTGGGAGGGGAGGGAGGCTCTGGCCTGTGCCACGAAAGAGAACCCGGTCTGCTGGGTAGCCGTGGCGCGCTCGTTGAGATACTTCTTGCCGTCGACCTTCCAGGTGAGCGGACGCCAGCGGTAGGGGAGCTTGAAGGGGCCTGCTCCCGGCCCCTTGGTCATGTCGAGGACGGTCCCCTCAAAATGGTCCCTCATGAAGGAGATGATATCCGCCGGGGTCAACTTCTTGTCGGGTTTGATCCACAGGGGGAGGGGGGTTGCCCCCTTTTTGCACAGAATGTAGTCCGGGGAGATCTTGTGGGAGGGCGCCGCCCGGTTGAACATGGCCCACACCCTGCCGTCGCACACCCTCAGGGACATGCAGTCCGGTGCGGCATAGGCGTCACGGAAACTGAAATCCTTGTCAGGCCCCTTGTAGTAGCCCTGCTTTTTGGCGAAGGAGATCACATCTTTGGCGTAGAGACAGTTCTCGGGATCATTGAGAGGAAAGGTCCGGATTCTGGCCTGGTTCGCGTGGGCGGAGATGTACCCGTCGGGGATCTTAAGGGCGACCCATACGGCGCCCTTCTCCTTGGGCCCCTTGCCGATAAGCTCCATGATCCACACCTCATTGGCGTCAGCTATGGAGAAGCTCTCCCCACTGCTCATGTACCCGTGCTCATTTGCCAGGGCGCCCATGGTCTTAATCGCCTCTCTGGCGGTCTTTGAGCGCTGCAGGGCCACGTAGATGAGGCTGCCGTAATCGATGCCGCCCTTGGGGTCCACCAGCTCTTTCCGGCCACCGAAGGTTGTCTCGGAGATGGAGACCTGATGCTCGTTCATGTTGCCCACCACCACGTAAGTCTGGAGCGCCTGGGGGATTTTCCCGATAAACTTCCCCGTGTCCCACTCTTTAACGTCCATGAGCGTACCCTTTTTGAAGGTCCCCGCGGGACGGTAATAGAGCTCCCCGTAAAGTTCGTGGGAGTCTGCCGCGTAGGTTATCATGGTGGAGTTATCCGCGCTCGCTCCCTTTGTGATGAGGAAACTCGTGCAGGCCGAGCTTTCAGAGGAGAGAACGGGGGCAAAGAGCATGTGGGACAGGCTAAAAAGCAGCAGGGGTAGTAGAAATTTCATGTCCATCCTTCATGGGGTTGATGCCGTTGAGTACAACACGTTGGTGGCGCCATTATGGGGGAAAAGCCGGGGCTTGCACAAGAAGATAGTGACCGACCAGCAATATTTGGTCGGCAAAGGGGAGCCTTCTCGCCCTATAAAAAGGTCTAAGACACGGAGAACGTAGCTTTTCGGACCACTTCATGATAGGACACGGGGACCCCGGGAAGATAACAATCGCGGGGAGTTTCAAAGGAGTCAGCCATGGACAAGGAACTCATCACTGTAATCTCCTTCCTCGATGGTGAGGTGGGGACCCGTGTGCGAGAATACTGGGATATTCTGGACAAGGAGATGGGGGCATCGGCGGTTCGGATCTTTGACCAGCCCAGCATCACCCTGCAGGGGGGGCTCATCGATCAGGAGAACCTCTCGGTGCTCACCCAGAACTTCCAGCGGTTTGGCGAGAAGGTCAAGCCATATACGATCGAGATCAGTGAGTTGGGGAGCATCGAGGAGCACAGCATCTACTTGAAGGTCCAGCCCCCCGATGAGATCCGTGCGGTGAACATTGTGGTCAACACCTTCCTGGGGATCTTCTGCAGCGAGCTCATGGGTGATTACGCCCCTGAGAGCTTTATTCCCCACGTGCCTCTGGCCCTCAATGACCTTTCTCCGGCGACCTTCCACCGCGCCATGGATCGTTTCAGTGGTATGCCCCTGTTGCTCTCCCAGACCGTGACCAACCTGTGCCTCATGAAATTCGAGGAAGACGGCCACCTCACGTTGCTCAAGCGAGCTGAATTAAAATCCCCCGGTTGAGTATGTTTTTGTCAGAGGCGGCGGAGAGAGAAGATTTAGGGCTGTTTGGACTTCGCGGCTACAATACTTCGGATTGGAACGCCGCTGGTCTCCCGGACAAGGTGGCCAGTTTCAAGCGGAACAGGTGGTCACGTTCGAGGAGAATCCCCGGCCAGTTTCAGGAGATTACGCATCGGAGTACAAAGATGGTTTGTGGCTGGAAAATCCTCTGGCTTTGCGGGAGCGGTGATCAGTTGATGGGGTTGAGGATCTGGAGGTTGAGGCCTCCCGGGTAGGCGTAGGAGTCGTAGGAGTCGTACCCGACGATGAGGACGCCGATGGGTGCTGTGCCCTCAAAGTTGTGGACACCGTCGGACACGGCGATGCGGGCGACCTCCCACATGGGTGTGTTCACCCCGTCATTGATGGTGATGAAGCTGCTCTGGGCCACAACACCGCCGTCCATGGTGATCTGGGATCCCACGGGCTTGATGAGGATGGCGTAGTCATAGATCCAGTTCACGGGGACCAGCACCACGTAGTTGTCGAGGAACTGCTCCGTGGGGACCATCTGGGTCATGGCGGGGTCGCCCGCCTGGGCCTCGGGGGCGTTGGTCGCCTGGCTGGAGGAGAGATACTCCATGACCAGGATGGGCTTGTCGGCGGTGACGATGAAGTCGCCGGGGTTGGCAACGGTCCCGGAGACGGAGAGGCTCAGGAATTGTCCGGCGTTGAGGGTCTGGGGAGAAGTGGGGAGCCCCGTCACCTGGGCGTGGGCGGAGAAATAGATCTGGGTGTTGTTCTGGCTGGCGAAGACGTGCCAGATGGTGGGCTCGGGGGTGCCGGAGTTGCGCACGGGCATGCGGGCCGCCACGTAGGTGTTCCCCCAGGACTGCAGGCCGATCATCTGCTCCTCAACGTGGTCGCAGCAGCACACGATGGTGTTGGGAATGTTGGCGCACCAGTTTGTGGAGAAGACCGAGATGGGGTGGGACGCCTCGATATACGTCCCAGAGAGGGGGGTCTCGCTGTTGGCCTCGATCTGGAGGAAGTCGCCCTCGTCGAGGACCTGGGTGAAGGTGTATGCCGTGCCCGCGGGAATGGCCGGGATGGGACCCCCCGCCAGAGTGGTGAGGTTGGGCGTCATGGTCACCACGGTGCCGTTCTGGGTGGCGACGATGTTAACCTGGGGGTTTCCCCCGCCGGGACCCCAGCCCACGACATAATAGAAGCGGTCTAGGGCGCTGGTGGGGAGCAACAGGGACGCATCACTGGTGAAGGAGGTGACGCCGTCCACGGGCTGGAACTGGTAGGCGATGACGGGAATGTCCGAGACAATCTTGAAGGCACCGCCGGCGTAGAACCCGGTGTTGTTGATGTTGCGGTTGGGGAGGTTGAACTGCTGCAAGGAGTTGGGAGCGATTGTCTGGCTGAAGATGGGTGTCCAGGTGGCCCCTGACTTGGTGAGGACCTGCA
>JAHJLU010000031.1 GCA_018821745.1 Myxococcota bacterium
ATGCCAGCGTCGATGGCTTCGACCGCTTTGAGAATTTTCATCTTCCCGGTCTCTTTGTCGATCTCGAGGATGATGGCACCCGCTCCAACGGTGTAGTGGACATTGGGATGCCCACCCTGTGATGTCTCGGGATCCGCATTTGAGGATGAGAACTCGGGCATGAAGACGCCGCGACCGAGGATGGGGCCGCCTTTGAAGGTTCCATCTTTTACCTGTATGCCGTTGATCACAAAATCAGCCAGGGGGAGTTCAAAAGAGGCGTGCTGGGTACATTTTACCTTCTCATCTTCAAGGTAGAGGGTCTCCCTGTGGAGGTGATGGGTTCTCTCGACCAGGTCGAAAATCTGCTCCCGGGCATCAATCGCCGCCTTCTTCACCGCGTTCCCGCAGCTCCAGGTTATATGGGAGGCGACTGTCTGCCACTCATAGGGGTTTCTGTCCGTGTCGGGGTTCTCGGTCCTGATTTTGTTGGTGGGAATTCCCAGGACCTCACCCGCGATCTGGGCCATGACCGTGAGGTAGCCCTGACCGATGTCCATGCCCGATACCAGGATGTTCAGGGAGGCGTCCTCATTGAACTTGATGAAAGCTGAGGAGCTGGCGTTGGGCGGCATGGCGGGGGCCTTCCAGAGGAGGGAGAACCCTTTTCCAATCACCTTGTTGGGATCTTTGGAGATTGCTTTTTTGCCCCACTCGATCTCTTTTGCGACCCTGTCAATCGCCTCATGAAGCCCCGATGGGTTCATCTTTGCGCCATAGGCGGTGGTGTCACCCTCTCTGATGCCGTTGATTTTTCGCAGCTCAACGGCATCGATGCCAAGGTGATTGGCGATTCTGTCCATGTGGGATTCCAGTCCGAACAGGAACTCGGAGTACCCGAAACCCCGGTAGGCGCCGCCGGGAGGAAGGTTCGTGTAGATACAGACGGAATCGATGGAGACGTTGTCGATCTTGTAGGGGCCGATAGCTGAGAGACCAACCGCATTCACCACGTTGGCGCCGTACTCGACGTAGGCTCCCGCGTCCCAGTTGATTCGGTGATGGAGCGCCGTAATTTTTCCGTTGTTCTTCACGCCAATCTTCAGGTTGGTGACAACTCCCAGGCGCTGATAGGTGTTGTAGAAATCCTGCTCACGGGACCACTGGACCTTGACGGGATCCCCCTTGCACTTGGTCGCGAGCGCGGCGGCGAGGATCTCCATGGTGACGCCGGCTTTTCCGCCGAAGCCGCCGCCCACGTGGGGCGCGATGACCCTCACATCCTTATGGGTGAGGCCAAGGGGCGCGAGCGCCTCGGCGAAGATGTGCCGCTGGGTGTGGGGAGACTGGGATGTCGCCCAGACGGTCAGACGACCGGAGAGATCAAATTTGCCGATGGCGCAGTGGGGCTCTATGGCGCAGTGGGCATAGCGGGGCACATGGTAGCTGTCTTCCAGGATGAAATCAGCTTCCTCAAAGCCCTTTTCGGTGTTCCCCTTCCGCACCTTTCGCCAGTGGGCGATGTTTGTTTTTGCCTTGGGGAAGAACCATGGAACATGCTCGTAGTGCTCAAGATCCGGATGAATCAGCACGGAGTCATCCTTCAGGGCTTCCATCTGGTCGAGCACTGCGGGGAGCTTTTTGTAGGTTACCTTGACCAGGCCGGCGGCCTTTTTGGCAGCCTTTGGGCACCGCGCAACCACGGCGGCCACCTGTTCTCCATAGAAGCGGACCTTATCCTGAGCAAAGATAAAGCGGTCTTTCATATAGAGACCGAACTGATAATTGGGAAAGTCCTTGCCGGTGAAGACGTTGAGCACACCGTCAACTTTGAGCGCCTCATCCACGTCGATGGAGACTATCTCGGCGCTCGCCTCGGTGCTCTCCACGATAAATGCATGCAGGAGGTTTGGTCCAAAATCAATGTCGGCCGTGTAGATGGCGGCGCCGCTGATTTTCTCACGACCGTCGATTCGCACCTCTGATTTCCCGACATTTCTATAATTTTCCATGGTCATCCCCCTCTTCAGCTGTCTGAAGCACGGCATCGATAATGGGAGTATATCCGGTGCAGCGGCAGAGATTTCCCGATATGGCCTCTTTCACATCATCCATGGTTGGGTTCTTGTTTTTGCGAAGCAGCTCCGTCGCGGAGATGGTCACGCCAGGTGCGCAGAAGCCACACTGAAAGGAGTTGAGCGCAATGAACTTCTCCTGCAACGCAGAGAGGCCGTTCTGACCAATCCCTTCAACCGTCTCAATCTCCATGCCATCACATTCGATGGCAAGGACAAGGCAGCTCCGTACGCTCTTACCGTTGAGGAAGACTGCGCAGGCGCCACAGTCACCCCTGTCGCAGCCACACTTGGGACTCTTGAGCCCCAACTTGTCTCGCAGGACATCCAACAGAACATCGTTGGGCTCCACATGGAGATGTCTTACTTCACCATTGATTTTATATGATATTTTTTTCATCATCATCTCCCTATATCAGCTGTTCAAGATCAACAGATTTTCCCATAAGGAGATCTGATGCCGCGCTCAGTGAACGCACGAGCATG
>JAHJLU010000334.1 GCA_018821745.1 Myxococcota bacterium
GACCTTCACCAACGGACAGGTTATGATAGGCGCCGGAGATTTCACCTTTTACGTAAAGACCGGCTATCTCATTGAAGAGGGTAAGATCACGTCCCCCATCAAAGACGTGAATATCATCGGGAACGGCCCAAAGGTCCTCGCCGATATTAAAATGGTCGGAAACGATTTCGCCATGGATACCGGTGGTTGGACATGCGGGAAGCGAGGACAGGGTGTCCCCGTCGGTCTTGGCATGCCCACTGTCAAAGTAGGAAAAATTACCATTGGTGGCACATCGAAAACAAAGAAATCCGGGGAAACAATTGATTTCGCCAATGGGGAGGTGCCCGCATGAAACCATCCACGGACCAGAAACTCATCAGCATGGGCAACAAGGTACTGGAGCTCTCCAAACGGGCGGGTGCAGGCGAATGCGCGGTGTCCATCACCAAACGTACCGGCAACCGCGTGGTGAACAGAGATGGCAAGTGGGAAGAGATCAAGGGGTCCACTACTTTCTCCATAAAAATCCGCCTGTTTGTGGATAACCGGTATGCGGTCCATGTTACCTCCGATGGAAGGACAGCTTCTCTGGAATCTTTTATCAGGGAGGCGACGGCCCTGACCCGCTATCTTGCACAGGACAAGCACAGGCACCTGCCCGATCCGACTCTCTACAACGGGCGGTCGAAAAAGGATCTGGGCCTCTATGATCCAAAGATTTTGGCCCTCTCCCTCAGCGCTCGCAAAGAGGTTGCCGAGAAAGCCTTTGCCTCCGCACGCAGCCATGCCGGCCCCAAACTCATCTCCTGCGCTGCAACCTTTGGAGATTCGGTGGCAGAGCATGTCCTCCTCACGAGCAACGGGTTTTCCGACAGCGAAGTGGTCTCCACCGTCTACAACTACGCCACAGTCAGCCTCAAGGACTCCGATGAGGGCCGACCGTCGGATTACGAATACACCGCGAGCAGAACAATCAATGGATTGCTCAGCCCGGAGGCCATCGGAAAAATGGCCTCCGAGCGCACCATCGCCCGACTGGGTGCAAAAAAAATTCCTTCGGGCAAAATGGATGTCATTGTTGAGAACCGGGCCCTTGGCAGCCTCCTCTCGGGCTTTCTACGACCCCTTGAAGGCAACAATGTCTATAACAAACAAAGTTGCATGGCGGATCTGCGGGGAAAATCACTGGGCTCATCCCTGCTCACCCTTCAGGTCGATCCGCTGATTGTCGGGGGTCTGGGGTCAAGCCGATTCGACGGAGAAGGACTCACGGCACGACAGTTTCCCCTTCTGGACAAGGGGGTTCTCAGGAACTTCTTCATCGACGTCTACTACGGCTCCAAGCTGGGTGAGAAGCCTACCTCCGGCAACCATTTCAATCTGCTTATCCAGCCCGGTTCAATCAGCGCCGGAGATCTCCTGAAGCGTGTAAAAAAGGGGATTCTTGTCACATCCTTCAATGGAGGAAACTCCAACTCCACCAGCGGTGATTTTTCCCATGGGGTGAGCGGGTTCCTCATCGAGAGAGGTTCCATCACCTCACCGGTAAAAGAGTTGAATATTGCGGGAAACCATAAGGACTTCTGGAAAAAAGCGGCGGCGGTGGGCAACGACCTTTACCTCCCCTCATCCGTCAGAACCCCGTCACTCCTTTTCCCCTCCGTCATGATCGCGGGGACGTGAGATCGCCCCAATCATTCCTTTTCGCCATAAGTTCGTTGAGACCGCCCCTGTTCCTTCCACCAGCATCCGCCAAATAACTTAAATGGATACACTTGATTGCGCTGGAAAATCAGGGTACATTATGTACAGCAGCCAAAAGGTATATCCACTTTGGCAGGCAAAAGGGGTCCGTCATGAAACTCAGATACACATTGATTTTATTTACTTTACTCTTTGCATCCTGTGAAGGCGAGTCTGGAGTCATTGACTCCAACAATGGGAATAACATAAATAATATCAATAACGATGCCGGCCACGATGTCGATGCAACTCCTCCCGTCTGCACCACGGGGGTCGACAATGATCATGACGGATACGGAGAGGGGTGCGAGCTGGGACCCGACTGCAACGACGAAAACCCCAACATCCACCCGGGGGCCCAGGAAGTCTGCAACACTATTGACGATAACTGCAATGATCTTATTGATGAAGGCGTACTCAACGCGTGTGGAAACTGTAGCTCCCAGTGCCGCGACACAGCCATCGGGCTCGAGCCCTTCCCACTGGAATTCGAGGATCCCAATGTCGACACCGAGGGGACGGGTCTCGATGAAAACGGCGATGTGGTACTCATGGAGGAACAGAACAATTTCGCCTTCCTCTGGACCGCGAACACCGAGGATATGGGACGTGGAACCGTCTCCAAAGTCGATACCAAAAGGGTGGCAGAGGTTGGTCGATATTTCTCCGTCACCTGTTTCGGGCGGGCGACGCCTTACCTTCAGGATGGGACCTGCCTCGATATCAACGGCCTCCCCATCCAGCTCTACACCAACAATCCATCCCGAACCGCCGTGGACTTTAACTTTGACATGTGGGTAGCCAACAGAGCCTTCTCAGGACAGGCCTCCGTCACCAAAATCGCAGCAAAAAAAGAGAACTGCATCGACCGAAACGGAGACGGCATCATCAACACCTCTGAAGATCTCGACGGAGATGGCCACATCAATACCGACTGCGACAGTGACGGCATTCCCGATGACATTCACACCCTGTGCACCAATGGACTTCCCAGCCCCGAGTTTTATGGCCTTGACGACGAGTGCGTGCTGTTGACCACCAACTATGCGGCAACCAACCAGTTGGGCCGCAGTGTCTGCCTGGATAAAGGGAGCCAGGATATTGGTGCATCCAATGTGTGGGTTGGAACCTATTCCCCCAGCGCTGGCAATGCGCAGTCCGCCACCAATAACGTCTACTATCAACTCGACGGGATGACCGGGCAGTTTATCAGTTATGTTGTCCTCCCCGATAACATCTTCCCATACGGCTGTGCAGTGGACCAAGATGGCATGCTCTGGATCTCCGCATGGGGATGGACCACCTTTATCGACACCGTTGATCCCAACCACTATGTGGGCCCTGCCATGCAGGTCCCTGCCCATTACCCTTCCAGGGATCAGATGTACGGGATAACCATAGATAACAGCAACAACGTCTGGTTTGGCGGATGGGGTTCGGGTGACATCTTCCGGTACCGCCCTCTCCGTACTGCGTATGGTTCTCCCAACTACTACACCGACCTCGCCTCCGGCGCCTGGACCCGAATTGATTATACCGCCCCCACGGCGGGAATAGCCGCCGACATCCGCGGCTATATCTGGGCCGCAGATAACAATAAC
>JAHJLU010000335.1 GCA_018821745.1 Myxococcota bacterium
CATCCTCGTGTACCTTGAGCGGGCCACTCCACTGGCCGCCCGACTCGACAATCACATCCAGCGCTTTTTCGCGGGCCAGAAGATCTCCGAGATACTGCAAATGGTCACCGACAAACTCGCCACCGCCGACACCAGGCAGGAGACCGCCCGGGCGAGCCTCCCCGCAAACCTCGAGCGCTCCTGAGCGGGGATACAACACAGACGAAATAAGAATGGAGCGAAGACGTATATGAAGCTCTCCTTGCTTTTAGTTTCGATGATCACTTTCTTCGCCGAGTGTGTTTTCAAAAAAAGAGATTGATTGCAAGAAGTATGCAAAAACGTAAATTCCCAATGCTGGCCATCTCCCCTGGGGTCCCCTTATGCCATTTCCGGGCCCATAAAGAACTCCGAGGGGTAGAGATCTGGGGCAGGTACCCCTGATCCCTTACTCGCAGGTGCTGGGGAACGGATTGAGTACGGCGTCACATGGCCGCCACAACTGTCCGAGTTGATTGGGGCTCAGGGTGTCGATGGGGGTATCGGTGCTGGTGATGTCGCCGCAGGTGTCCCAGGTATCAAAGCCAACGCTGGTGCATTGTGCAGTGGAGGAATAACCATCCACCATAGCGAGGGTGGTTCCGCTGCCGAAGTCGACGTATTCACCAGTCCCGATGCGCAGCACGCCACCACTGGAGTTGGCAAACCAACCACTATCCATTGAAGCGCCAGTCATGCTCAAGACAGAAATATTACGACCGAAGAGGTCTGGATCATAGCCAGTCAAGAAGTCGTACTCACATGCAGAAGCGGCCTGGTTGTTGATGATCACATATACCCCCCTGGGAGGGATGATTGCGGTGTCATCCAGATTCATCCAGCGGATAGTTGTGCCTGCTGCGTTGCTGTAACTGAAATGCGTACCCTCCAGGCTGACCGGGCAGTGGGAGAGGTTGGTGATCTCAACCGCTTCCCCCGCCTCGCACTGGGGTCCGGGGCAGGTCCCGTCGCCATTGACGACATACTCGCTGAAGACGATATTGTCGGCCGTCGCCGCCATAACGGTGGTGCACTCTTCCATCAGATTGACCGTGACACGATTGCTCTCGGCGCAGCAAACGAATGAGCTGCCCACGCAGGCGAGGGCATAGATGGTCATGCTGGTGCCCGGGGGCAAACCACCGGAGGCGAGGGGGCTGGCGGGGCGGTGGTGATTCTGGCCCACTGTGGTGACGGTGGCGTAGGGGGTGGTCTCCCCTTCGATATACAATTCATAGACGTAGCCCGGTTGGAGCGCATCAAATTCCACGAGGGGACGACGGTCCCAACTGATGGAGCACGCGGAGAGGGTCGGCACGGTAATGACGTCGAACCCGTCAGGGGAGGAGGGATCGCAGTCGTTGTCAATCCCGTCGCATGTTTCGACGTTGACGGAGTTGGCGTCGTTGCAGACCAGGCCGGGTCCGCCACTGCATATCAGGATTCCCTCCTCACACAGATCCGCATCGGTCCCGTCGCAAGGCAGGCCAAGGCTGGGCTCATCCGCGCCATCGGGTGTGTCGGGGTTGCAGTCGTTGTCGACCCCGTCGCACAAGTCGGGGATACTGTTGAGCTCCTCGTTGCAAGTGAGACCGGCCACTCCGCTGCACACGAAAACACCGTTGGTGCAGAGGTCGGCGTCAGGTCCATCACACGGCAGGCCAAGGCTGGGCTCACCCGAACCATCGGGTGTGTCGGGGTTGCAGTCGTTGTCGGCACCATCACACAGCTCCAGGCTGGCAGGTGAAGAATTTATACACTCCATTTGGCCGCCCTGGCACTGCCAGACTCCATCGAGGCACAAGCTGTCGGGTGAGCTTTGGCAGGCCTGTCCCAAGAGTGGCTCGTCTGCGCCGTCGACCGTCTCGGGATTGCAATCGTTGTCCTGTCCATCGCACATATCAAGGATATTGCTGCTGGAGTCATCACACACCAGTTCATCATTCAGGCATGTCCAGACCCCTTCAAGGCAGAGGTCGCTGTCGGGACCATCGCACGGTGTGCCGAGAATATCTGAATGTTCGGAGCACGGTTCTCCCTTTCCTGCTGTGTCTTTTTCGCACGCAGCCCAAAAATGGGAAAACACAACCAGCACTACACACACCTTCAGAGACAGCAAAGAGTTCCTCATTTTTTATCTTCTTTCTGTTGTATCCACATCTGCTCCCGCTCACACTTGTTTGTTAAACGTGGCAGATAGAATTTCCACCGGCAAGGAGCCCGCGGCGACACAGAACACACCATGCAAAATACTCCGGAATCAAAGATGATCCAATTTGGATCTTTTCTTCCTTGAAGTAACTTTCACATGCTGCAATGAAAAGCAAAAATAATATAGATAAAAGTATGCTGTATTTCCGGACTGTATCAGTAAATTTTTCGCATTGAGTTGAATGGGCTCAACTCCACTTTACTCTCTTTGCCACTTGCTGCTGAAATTGGCAGGCTGCGCAAAGAAGATGCCACCAACGCCCATTATAGTAATTGGCGCCGCACTCGAGGGTCTGTAACTGTTTAAGGCAGGGGTCTGAAATGACAAATGATTGCACTCGGGAAAGAGTAACATAGATTTGGGGTTGATATTTATTCTGCTTCTACTAAGCTAAGTATTTGAATTTGAAATTTAATTTGAATTCAAACAATATGAGGTCCTGTTTTGAAAATTGTAATAAAGAACATTTTGTGTCCCGTGGATTTTTCTGAATGCTCAAACCATGCGCTGGACTATGCCATCGCTTTTGCCCAGGCCCATGACGCGGAGTTAACGCTTTTGCATGTCACAGAGCTACCCGTGAGTGCCTCCCTGGATTTCCCCGTGACCCCCAACCTGATCGAGAAAATATCAGAAAATGGTAAAAAGCAGGTGAAAGCCAAAGAGATACAAGTGGCGGAACAGCACTCAAAGGTAAAAAGCGTGCATTTTACGGGCAACTCATTCGTGGAGATTATCAAATACGCCCGTGAGAGCCGTGCTGATCTCCTTGTGCTTGGTACTCATGGAACAAAGAGCCTGGCTCATGTGCTCATGGGAGATGTCTCTGAAAAAGTTGTGCGAAAAGCCCCATGCCCGGTGCTTACTATCAAGCACCCAGAGCACGAATTCATTATGCCCTAGAAGACTTCAGAAAAGAGCCTTTTGTGCCGCAAAGAGAAACGCTTTATGTGTCCTGATACGAAAAATCCAAAAGACCCCGGGGTCAAAAAGAAGGGTAAGATTACAGCAGGGGAGCATGAGACCGGTTCTGGCAGACCCTCCACCGGAGAGGAGGGGGGAGTCGCAGGAGCTGGCGATGCCAAGAATAAAAAGGGGCGGTTATTGCGCTGGCTGGACCGCATCGAGCGAGTAGGCAATGCCTTGCCGCACCCCGCCACAATTTTCGCCATCCTGGCAGCACTTGTGGTGCTCGTGAGCTTTGTCGCCCACCTTGCCGGGTGGAGTGCAATACATCCCACCAAGGGCACCGTGATAAGACCCTTCAATCTGCTCTCATTTGACGGGATCAGATACATGTACTTGAATGTCACAAAAAATTTCATTCTGTTTCCGCCTTTTGGCATTGTGCTGGTGGCCATGATTGGCATCGGCGTCGCCGAGGGGACGGGACTGATTGAAGCGTTGATAAGGCAATCTGTGGTCAAGGCTCCCAGACGCATGGTCACTTCTATCGTTATCGCTGCCGGTATTTTGAGCCACCTCGCTTCATCGGTGGGGTATGTTGTGCTCATTCCCCTGGGGGCCATGGTGTTCATCGCCTTCAACAGGCACCCCATCGCGGGGATAGCTGCAGCTTTTGTGGGAGTCTCAGGTGGGTTTGGCGCCAATTTTCTCATCGGCTCCATTGATCCTATCCTGGCAGGGCTCAGTGAATCTGCAGCCCGAATGATAGACCCCGCCATGTCAATCAGTCCTGCGGTCAACTACTATTTCATGGTTGCATCGGCCATCCTGATCGTTCTGGTTGGCACTTTTGTAACGGAAAGGATAGTTGAACCTCGTCTTGGTCCCTACAAAGCCCATATGGAAAAGATATCCGAAATATCCCCCATTGAGAAACGGGGACTTTTTTGGGCGCTCATTGCCATGTTGTCCGTTGTGGGGCTTTTTCTGGTGTTGGTTGTCCCCCAAAACGGGCTGCTCCATGGTGATGGTCAAATTCTCAAGGGCCCCTTCTTTAAAGGCCTCATCACCGCAATCCTTATCTTCTTTTTTGTTCCCGGCTTTGTGTATGGGGTTATTGTGCGGAGCATTAAGAATGACCGAGATGTTATCAAGCTCATCATCGTTTCCATGAAGGGGATCGCCCCCTATATTGTTCTTGTGTTTTTTGCCGCGCAGTTTGTCTTCTGGTTCAAGGAATCCAATCTGGGCATTATCTTGGCCATTAAAGGTGCTAACCTCATCAAATCATCGGGTGTTTCTGGTGTAGTGCTCATAATTATTTTCATCCTCTTCTCAGCTATCCTCAACATGTTCATGGGCTCGGCCAGCGCAAAATGGGCCATAATGGCCCCTGTTTTTGTGCCCATGTTCATGCTCTCAGGCTACCACCCAGCCCTTACGCAGGCCGCCTTCCGCATCGGCGACAGCGTAACCAATATTATCACCCCCATGATGTCCTATTTCGCGCTGATTATCACCTTTGTGCACAAATATGATAAGAACGCGGGGATAGGTACAATGATTGCGACCATGTTGCCCTACACAATCTATCTCTCCTTGGCCTGGGTGGCGCTCATCGTTCTGTGGTATCTGCTGGGGATCCCTCTCGGCCCCGGTGGCCCTCTCCGCATGTAACCTTAGGTGTTCAATATGTACCCAATTTCCTGTTTTCGAAGACGATTCAGTGCTCCCCTCTTTGCCTTGATCCTTGGGTTGTCCGCATGTTTCACTATAGGATGCGACACATCTTCCTCAATTCCCGAAAATTGCGGGGACGATGTGCTCGATACGGGAGAGGAGTGCGATGGAGTAAGCTTCGGGGGGCAGGAATGCCTGGAGTTCGGGTTCTACACGGGCAGCCTCACCTGCAGGAACGACTTCACCATCGACTCCTCAGCCTGTGAAGGGGGCTGTGTGGACAGCGGGAATCAGGATGTAGATTTCGCGCTCGGCGATAATCGTGTTGTCGGTCGCAAAGAGTATGACCGTCGCCTTGAAAAGCTGGGGTTCAGTAGGGAGGGGAGGGGCGGTGCTGTAATCCGAGGTGATGTCATAACAGAGAGTGTCACCTCCTGCTACATTCTCGAATGAGGAAAAATCACTGGAAATTAGGCCGGCCGTGCATTCGGGGTTGACCTCCGAGGGGACGATGGAACCAATGAGCGTGCGCGCGTCGAAGGTGTCCTCCGGGTCGTCCATGAGGGAGTGTTGCACTCCGTAAGTATGGGCCTCAGTTATGTGTACGACGGCGTCGGCCAGATCCTGCCAGAGCGTAGAGGACTCGTCGTGGAACACATAGGGAGCCGAGCTCCCGCTGATGGCTCCGGTGTCCTGTGCAAGCTGGACCGCGTCACCTGTGGACATAGTCGTTCCGAGGATGCTGATCACTGAGACGCCCAGCGTCGAGAGGGCGCTGACCGTGTCGGCGTAGGATGGCGGGGTAACACCGGCTATGGCTCCGTAGGGGGTTCCATTCGGGCCGTTGTGGTAAAGCCCGTTTTCGCCAATGTTGATGAGGACCTTTGGGCTGCCCGACTGATAGAAGTGAGGGTAGCCAAGGAGCGCTGCATTCGTGCAGGCACCATCGTCAGCGATGGCACCGTCGCCACATCCGGTAGCCATGGCCCTGAGTGCCGGGACAAGGCTGGACTGTAGATCCCCGCCTCCCTGATTGGTGATCCCGTTGATCGTGCTCTGGAGGTTGCCTACGGAGGTGGTTTGGGAGAGCAGGTGGACGTAAGCTTGGTCTCCCGCACTGCCGTAGGGAGAGGCGTCGTAGTCGGCGTAGGTTCCGACGCCGAAGTTGGCCCATGTGACCCTGCTCTGGATCTCCGATGTCAGTGTCGTGACGTTTGCTTTGAGGGCTGTAGTCCCCTGGGTGCCGTAGTAGCTGTTCTCCACCAGAAAATATACCTGCACACCCTCTGTCTCCGCGAAATGCCTGATCGTCACCATCTGGTCATGACCCGAGATCACCACGTCCCCATATTCTTGCGGTTTATCCATCGGATCCAATGGGTTGGAGCCGGCCGTCAGTTCCACCAGGTCACTGGCAAGATCACCATCGGTGTCAGAGGAGTAGGGATCAATCCCCATGCCGTTCTCGAACTCGTCATTAAGCCCGTCGTTGTCACTGTCGAGGTCGATGTAGTCGGGCTGCCCGTCTCCGTCCGAGTCCCTCGGAGGGGTTGCAATATCGCTGTCACCCGCCTCCAGAGAATCGGGTATGGAGTCCCCGTCTGAGTCCAGGTCCAGGTAGTCAGGGACACCGTCCTGATCGGTGTCGAGTCCGAAGAAGCGTCCCTCATCCGAATCGGAGACACCATCCCCGTCGGAATCCTCGGGCGTTCCGTTTTCGCATCCTGCCAGGACGAAGGAGCAACTCGCATCACACGACAGCTGTCCGTCGGTATATATACCCATTGCGTAACAGTCCATGCCGTCGAGGTTGTCACCGTCACACTCTTCGTCTCCATCAAGGGCTCCGTTACCACACAGGATGTTGTTGGTGTTGTTGGTGTTGTTGATGTTGTTGGTGTTGTTGGTGTTGTTGATGTTGTTGATGTTGTTGGTGTTGTTGGTGTTATTGGTGTTATTGGTGTTATTGGTGTTATTGGTGTTGTTGGTTTTGTCATCGCATCCTGACAGGACCAAAATTATAATAAAAAATATGGTTGCAGAGATTCGCATTATTATCTCCTTCATTGGGGAAAAACCCTGAAATAAAACATTAAACATTCTTATCCAATAAGCATACTTCATTCCGATTGTCGAGGCATGTCCGAGAAAATTTCCGGTTCCAGCTTTATGGCAGTCGAATCCTCATGCCTTATGCGGAGGGGATCGGCTGGTTGCAATAGAAACCATTGGGTCAGGATCCGGGCTATGCCCCGGCAAATGGAGAGCAGGGCTGGGGGCCATCGGCCCGCTTTATGGTTTATTGGATTTAAGGGGGAGAGGAGTCCGGGGTGTTACTGGACGTTGGGGGCGCCGGGGGTGATGGTGGTCGAGAAGGCCCAGTCAGTGGCGTCGTCGTCCGTATTGGATCCATCGGGGTAGCGGACGAGGGATCCGGCAACAGCGTTGGAATCCTCTACTGTGGTGGGGGTGCCGGAGACCAGGTTCACCGTGCCCACGTCCGCAATAGTGACGCTGGTCATGGAGCCCTCGTAGGAGAGGGAGTCGACGAGGGTGCCGGAGATGGTGTCCACGAGGGCTATGCCATCGGGGGAGCCGTTCTGGATGAGGTCGGAGGTGCCTGGGATGGGAATGGTGGGGGCACCGGAGGTGACCGTGGCGATAAGGGCGGCGCTTCCAACAACCAGGAACTGGTGTGAAGCGAGGGTGCCCACGGAGG
>JAHJLU010000336.1 GCA_018821745.1 Myxococcota bacterium
CGGTTTGAGATCACGGTGGATGACTTTTGCCTCGTGCGCCGCCGAGAGCGCGGAGACGATTTGGGGTAGAATGATCTCCACATATTTGAGCTCGAGCCCACTTCTTTCCTCGATGATTTCGTTCAGTTCTTTACCCTGAATATATTCCATGATGCAGAAAAAGCGACCATCATCAAGCTGCCCAAAGTCATAGATCTGAATGATATTCGGATGATTTATGGAGTTGGCAGAGCGGGCCTCGTCAATGAATCTGTTGACAATCGAACTGTCTGAAGACCAGGCAGCATTGAGAACCTTGATAGCAACCATTCGGCCTATGGTGGGATGAACCCCCTGGTAGACCGTGCCATAGGCACCCTCTCCCAGAGTGGCCAGCACCTTGAAGCTGCCAATGTGTTTTCCTATCAATGCGTCTTCTATATTCGTCATCGTTCTATTCATGCCAGAAGAGGGGCAAAAAAGGTAGCTGAAACTTTACCTTAACCGAACAGTTGGCCTGACTGGACCAACTCCTTCATCGAAAAGAAGCATTTTTTTGAAAACATGGCAAGGAACTCCCCTCATTTTTGCAGATGCCGGGCAGAAGGCACAAGAGGTCTATCAGTCCATGAAAAACAATCAAGGGACTATAAGCCCGGTAAAATTGGATCCCATTTTGCCGGCAGATTTTTTCCCAACGAAAAGCAGTGCTCAATGGACGATAAGGAGATCGTTTGTTTACAGTGTGAAAAAAAACAACGGTCCCCCTGCCTCCGAGGGAGCGACCATGCATCTGTCTTAATTCCCACACACATTGAATTTTACGACCGTTTTTCACTGTGGCAAGTCCGGCAGCCTGTCTATTTTGCGAAAAGCTGCCAAGAGGCATTGCATTTGCTTTCCCTCTGATTTGAGGCATTATTGGGTTACATTGTGAGGTGTTCATGAAAAAATTATTTATTTTTGTTCCAGCTGTGCTCATGGGATTTCTGGCATGTACGGGCAAACGGCCCGCCCCCACCGTCGGATGGAGAATTTGCCCGGCCATAGCACCTGGCGGAAACACTGTTTCCATCTTACCCATCGATGTTCGGGTGAACCTCGATGGAAAATCCACAAAGAAGGAATACACAAAGATATGGCGCAACGCAGTGAACAGTGCGCTCACTTTGCAGCGGCATCTCCCGGATTTTTTGGCATCCAGAAGGTATCGGGTGCAAGACCAGGTGCTCTGGTCAGGCCGCTCCGTCAATACCGAGGGGCGATTTACTCAGTCGCTCTCCGAGCGCGATCTTGCCCAGGCCATTTTCAGTCTGGCACACTTCTCCGGCAAACTGGGAGGCGGATCACTCAAACACTCCATTGCTCCAAAAGTGTTCCAAAAATTATCCCCGCGCAGTGACCTCTCCCTCTATGTCGCCAACTGGTACAACGTGAAGATCCAGCAGACAAGTGCCTTTGTCGAGTTCCTGAAGGTCACACTGATTGTGGTTGGAGTGGCGGTTATCGTTTTTGGAGTGGTCACTGTCATCGCCGCGGTTGCGGGGAGCAAAGGTGGTGGTGGTGGCGGAGATGCCCTTGGCGGCATTCTGAAAATCGGAGGAAAGCTTTTCGTTCATGGAGCAAAGGGCCTGGCCAATGTAGCGTCTCGAGTGTTCATCCGCTCCATCGCCCGCACCGCCGGCAGAGTAGCCCTCCACACGGCGCGGGTAGCCACACGGGTCGCGGTTCGGGTTACCCTGGAAAACGGCCCCATCATCATCGACATCCCCCAGACCTATGTTGTCCCTGCCTACGAACCACCGGCAGAAGAAATATCCGATGCGGTCAACCGGTATCTCGGGGTCCAGAACGGGGTCTCCTCGCTGCGCCCTGTCATGAGCGATTATGGATACATGATGGTCCTCGTCCTGGTTAACAACAGGACCGGCGCTGTGGTGTGGGACGGGAGAGTTCTTGTGCCGCAGGGCGCAAAGACCGAGAAAGTGAAAAAGTTGATGCAGCAACTGTTCTCGTCCATGCCCGCGGGAGTGATGCCCCTCAATTACATTCCTGAGACTCGCTGACAACCGCTGCCGGGCCCATTGAATTCCACCGGCACATCCATCCACGCTACAATGATATAGCAAGCCGTTCCATGGTTCCATGGTTCCCCATTTGGCTTCAGTTGAACAAGGTGAACGGAGGTTCTATTTCATTGCCTTGGGAGCGATCTTGGCGGGGGCAGCTTTCATAGCTGGTTTCAACTCAACCTTCATTGCGCCGGCAGGCGCTGCTGCGCTGGGTTTCCCAACGATAGAGACGAGCTCCACTTCGAAGACGAGCATGTCCATGGGGCCAATTTTCGGAGTGGGAGGATTCATGCCATAGGCAAGGTTTCCAGGAAGCCAGAAGATGAACTTGGATCCAACACTCATGAGAGGAATGCCCAGGGTCCATCCTTTAATAACGCGATTGAGGGGGAACGTGGTGGGAGCACCCCTGTCATAGGAAGAATCAAATTTCGTGCCATCGAGCAGGGTTCCCTTGTAATGGCAGGATACCTTATCGGTGGGGAGGGGTTTTGGGCCCTTGGCATCCTTGAGGATTTTGTACTGGAAGCCCTGGGGATGAACGACAACGCCCTTCTCTTTTTTGTTTTTCTCAAGGAAGTCAGTGGCTTTCTTCTCATTCTCCTTGGCTTTTGCCAATTTTTCAGGGGATGGAGCGTTGCTATTGGGCATCTGGCCCTTCATGCGCTCCATGGCTTTTTTCCGCATCTCCATGAGGATTGGGCGGATCTGCTCCTGGGTCACCAGGGGCTGCTTGCCGTTGAAACCATCGTTGGCACCGGCGACGAGTGCTTCCGTGTTCATTTTCATGCCGTCACGTTTCAGGTTTTTCCCGTTCATAAAGGCCATGAAGTACAGCATTTTGTATTCATTCAAGGAGAGATCTACTGAGCCGCTGGATTTTTTTGGTGCGGTCGTTGTAGCATCTTTGCCTTTGGGCGCATCGGCCTGTTTGCAGTCACATGGTTTTTTGCATCCTGCAAACGCAAACAGAGCGGTTACGAGGAAGAGAGTCACTGTTTTCATTTTAATAGCTCCTTTGGGGTTTAGACGCTCAGCGCCTTTACAGTTCAGGGCCATTCCATACCGTATTTTTCCACTCCTTTGAAGCATAAACTCCATAGAATGAAATGTCCCTTTACCATTTTTTCCCATTTCCCTGCAGCTCCCTTCAACTGGGGTGCCGTCTTTCAAAACCAAAATCATTGACGATGCAATGGGAAAACAATATAACAGGCTCTTGTCTCAAGACTTTGATTACTGATTGAAAACCATTGTGACCCAGGAGCCGCCATGTCCCAGGACATTGTCAAAGTAGGAATTTCAGTCTCTGCGCACAAACGGCTGAAGCTGCTCTCTATTATTGAAAAAAAATCCATGCTGGAAATCATGGAAGATGTCATCAAAGAGCGATACGGCCTGCATCGTATTGAGATCGAAGAACTGATCCGATCCGCAAACAACCCCACTAAAATAAAAGAATAGTCCATTAAAACATTCATGCAGTGTTGATTCTTTCTCAATGCAGGATATTCTAATTGCAAGAAGAAGATAAATGCGCGAGTGCTTCTTCTTGGGCAGCCTGATGAGTATCCCTGCTTCGCTGTGCACTCGATTCTGGGAGACAGCGAAAGTGAGCACCACAATTAGAATATGGTTCAGGCTTCAAAGGAGTCCGTGATGGTTCGTCTGTGCATTGTTTTTGCATTCCTGAGCATGATAATAGTCGCCTGCGATGACACTTCGGGAAACAACTCATCAAACAATATCAATAACACCAATAATTCCAACAACTTGAACAACACGAACAACATAAACAACACGAACAACATTACTCCAGTCTGCGGAAATGGCGTCATTGAGACGGGAGAGGTCTGTGATGGCACAGAGCTCAATGGGGCGCGCTGTGATTCCATTGGGCAGGGGTTTGAGGGCGGCCTCCTCGCCTGTGACCAGGAGTGTGATTCTTTTGATACAAGCGCATGTGTTCTGCCCACCGGAGACTCTACGCCCACTCCCGACGCCACTGTTCTTCAGACCGGCACCGGCGGTTATCTCCTGCGCGGCAC
>JAHJLU010000337.1 GCA_018821745.1 Myxococcota bacterium
AAAATCAACCCCGCCTACATTACAGAGTCCAAAAAGCAGATAGAGACGCTGAAAAAATCCCTGGTCGCCCTCACGGTGAAGACCAATGTCCCCGGTGCGGAGATCGTCGTAAACGGTGAGGTGCTCCGAAGTGGCGGTAAGACCGTAAAGACTCCCTATGAGGGGATCATCTGGCTGAAACCCGGGTTCTCCGCTCTGGTCTTTACAAAAAAGGGATACGTGAACAAGGAGCTGCTCATTGACAAGGCCAAGAGCGGCGCGGTGATCACCAAGCAGGTCAAACTCCTGACTCCCAAGCAGATGATCGAAAAGAGCAAGATCTACATGGCCTCACAGAAGGCAAAGCAGGAGCAGGAACAGCAGCGGCTCATTCTCTTTCGAAAGTATCAGTTGCAGCGCAGTGAGATGGAGTACAAAGCAAAAATTCGTAAGAAATCCATGCGCTTTTTCGGCTACGCCACCATCGGCGGCGGGGTGGCCCTTCTTGCCGTGGGGGGGCTCCTGGGCTGGTCCAGTCAGTCCACCGCCGACCGCATGGAAGAGAGGGCCAAATCCGGTGTGGACTGGACCTCCATCAAGGCCGACTATGATCGTTTTGAACGCCAGCGAAATATTTGCTTTTTTGTCACGGGTATCGGGACCACTGTCCTCCTGGGCGGGCTTCTCATTACCTATTTCGGCTTTCTGGAGCCCACGGTGAAAACCAAGACTCCCTTCGACTATCTTTTCAGCAGCTCTCTGTTCAAGCGGAAAGTTCGCGTCAGCCCCATCCTGGGGACAAACTCCCTGGGGCTCAACCTTGAGATGCCCTTTTAAAGGTGTGGCATGAGAATATCACTCTCCTTACTCTTCCTCCTCGGCACGCTCCTCTCCTGCGAGCCGGAGTTTACCAACGGCTCCATCACCTGTGATCCCCGCTCCACCAGTCAGTGCCCCAAGGGATTCATCTGCATGGAGAACCCCAATATTCCCGGTGACTATCGGTGTTACAACTCCTACACAACCTACGGGTATTGTGGTGACGGAACTGTCCAGGACAAATTTGAGGACTGCGACCCGCAGCATGAGGCGGAGACTACCTGCTCGGCCATGGGCTATAATGATCCCAACGGCAAGGATGTCACAAAAGTCGCCTGCCTGGATAACTGTCGCTGGGATATTGAGGCGTGTGAGGAGTTCACTCGGTGTGGCGACGGCGAGATCCAGAAAGAATTCGGTGAGACCTGCGACGGGAATGATGTGGCGCAAACATGCGATTCCATAAATCCGGAATACAGCATGGGGTTTACCTCCTGCAGGGGAGACTGCACTCTGGACGAAGGCTACTGCTACGAGCGCCTCGACAAGAAGCTCGACATTCTCTTTGTGGCTGACTATGGGATGATGAACCCCGAGATTGAAAATTACCGGATGCGGTTAAAGAGCGCTCTCCCCAATATGTACGCCTCACTGCAGGGGAATCAGATGACAAAATATGACATTAACTGGGGGGTGGTCTCCAGTTCCATTTTTCAGAACACCGTGTGTCCTGGAGATGCTGCTTCCGACGGGCATCTCAGGGGCGCGCAGCGGTGCAACCTCGTAGAGAGGGAGTTTATGGTCGATAGAACTCCCCAACTGTGCAACTGGGAGAACGGCATGGTCATGGGTCAATGTGTGGATGTCTTCTGCGATCCCAATGCCTGTGACTCCCTGGACGCGTCCAATCTGCAACTGGCTTACGACAGTCTGGGGTGCCCCCGCTGCATCAACACGACCAGGATCGAGACCAGCCTGGAAGAGACCCTCGGTTGTCTGCTGGAACCCGATGAATTCTCCTCCGAGATGTGTGATGTTACTCAACCGCTGAAGGCCATGGAGCTCGCCGTGGACAATGTGATCAACCCGGGCTTTGTCCGTGATGATGCCCTGCTGGTGGTGGTGTTCCTGTTGGCCAACGATGATTGCTCGGTGGAAGCGTCGGACCGGTTTGATCAGGTACTCACCCAGTATCCCACATCCCCGCAGTTTGCCTGTCTGCGTGGCGGGGTGACCTGTGACGAGAGCTGGGAATCCCTCACCCCCGGGACAACAAAGGTGTTCTCCAATTGTGTCCCCCGTGATGATGAAAATCGCACCATGTTCGATATTGGATACTTTGTGGAGGCCATGAAGTTGCGGAAAAACGGGAAGAATATTGTGGCCCTCTCCCTGGGGGGTGACTTCGACGGGGAGATCACCGTGGATGTTACCAGTTTCGAAATGTCCATGGAGAACAATCAGCCCGAAGAGGTGACCCAATTCGTGGATTATTATATCAGTGATGGGTGTCAGGGGGCAAAACCCTCCACCCGCATTCGGGAATTTGTCAGGGAGTTTTCCGCCCTCGATGAGCTCTCTGGGACCTACTCCATTTGTAACACCTATTATCCCAACGCGCTTGATAACCTGACCCGGTCCATCTCCAGAATCTACGATGGACCCATGGTCCCCATGGAGTTCTCGGGCCCCTCCGGCAAGTAACCCTCCATTTGCTGTTTTTCAAAGGCTGTCAATCAAACAGATTTGTAATTAGTAACCACTGCCGGTTGCGGCCTGGCCACTGATGATTGCGACAGAAGCCGAGGCGCCCAAACGTGTGGCACCGGCTGCTACCATATCTGCGGCGGTTTTGGTATCGCGAATACCACCTGAAGCTTTAACACCCATCTCCGGTCCAACAGTTTCGCGCATCAAGGCAATGTCTTCGACAGTTGCGCCACCGGGAACAAATCCCGTTGAAGTTTTAACAAAATCGGCGCCTGCTATTTTCGACAACAGACAGGCTTTGATTTTTTCTTCTTTGGTGAGCAGGGCCGTTTCCAAAATAACTTTGACAATCGCACGGCCTCTGGCAGCCGAAACCACCGCCTCGATGTCGTCTTTGACGACAGCGTCGTTGCCCGACTTGAGCGCACCAACATTGATAACCATATCGATTTCATTGGCGCCATTGGCGATGGCATCACGGGTCTCGATAGATTTGGATGTTGCCGTGGTTGCGCCCAGCGGAAAGCCAATGACGGTGCAAACTTTCACTGGCGATCCCTGCAGCATTTGTGAGGCCAGCGATACCCACGATGGATTGATGCAGACTGATGCGAATGAATGCTCGCGGGCTTCTTCGCACAACTTGCGCACTTGATATTCAGTGGCTTCGGGTTTGAGCAACGTGTGATCGATGTATTTGGCCAATTCGAGCGCAACTGGTGCACCAACAGTGGAGGCAACGCGCTTGGCGCCGGAAGAAACCAATTTTTCGACGTCTTGTGTGCGATGTTCAACGCAATAGCCGCAGGCGGTGCATTCACCGCTGTGGGCACTGCAACCGACTGAGACGAGAGCTCTGTTGATTGGAGCACAGGTCTGGGGCGCGCTTTTTGAACAAACACTGGTCATTAACTGGTCAATGGGACAAATCTCCATACCCAGTTCCTGCGCGTCTGAAAGCAATGTGTCCATGCGTTTTTTGAACGCAGGAGGCATGCAATCGGAGTTGATTTCGGCCGGAAGCAACGATTCAGAACAACCGATCACGTGCAGACCTCTGGCCATGCCGGACAGCGCCAGGATTGAAATCCATGAATCAGTTTGAAAGTGAACCAATTTGGACAGCATGTGGGAGGACAGGCTGGGCAAACAAATGGAGTCAACGTCTTCTAAAACTTTCCAAACGTTGCCTTCGGTAAAAATTTGTGCGTTGGGTGCCACGCGACGAACGGCCGGCAAACCAATGCTGCATTGAGCCGAACCTGAAAAAGCCACTTTGAGCGTCGACACGCATTCGGCAATTTTTCCAATTTGATGAACCACTTGATCATTGTTCCGATTCGCTCCGGTCAATAACACCAACACACCACGGGGCGCGTTCACGTTACTGGTGACGGGCGCTTTGGTCTGTTTTTCAGATCTGGACTCCAACTGAAGTCGATTGATAACTTCAGCGGTGATTTTGGCAACCAAGTCTTTTTGATCCATTTTTTATCCTCAACTTCGAATAGTTGACACGCAATGACACCACAGCAATTCAACACATGGTATTCATGCCTGTTCATAATCTACTCGGTTGTGGGCGTTGCACCCAAACAATGGGGACAGTGATCACCGCCCCCATTCAAAGAAAGACTATTTCGCTATTTTGGGAAGAATGCCTTCCACCTGATCATCCGGCCGAGGAATGACGTGTACGGACACCAGTTGGCCAACTTTTTTAGCGGCAACAGAACCGGCTTCCACTGCAGCTTTCACTGCTCCAACATCACCACGAACCATGACGGTGACATATCCACCACCGACGAACTCTTTGCCAACCAAAGTTACTCTCGCGGATTTAACCATTGCATCAGCGGCTTCGACTGCTCCAACCAAACCCATTGTCTCGATCATTCCCAATGATTCTTTTACATCCATGATATCCTCCAAGTTACGGTTTAAAAGTGTTTATGGAACCATCCTTTTCCAAAACAGTTGATTCGTCCACAAACCCAATAATACACGCGTCGATTGGGGTCTTATTACCCAATGCGATCGCGGCGTCTCGTTTAAAAGTCATTGTCACCACATCGCCCATGCCTGCACAGGCGATGCCATCCACAGCCACAAATGGCTTTCCTTTGGGCTGCATATGCTCAGTAAGGCCTTGCACCACAAACAAGCGAAAGCCTGTCAAAGTTGGATCTTTCACAGTCGCAACCACTTGTCCG
>JAHJLU010000338.1 GCA_018821745.1 Myxococcota bacterium
CCAGGATGGACAAAAAGCTGGTGAAGGGCAGGTGGCTGAGGCCTTTGGAGAACAAAATCATCATTGGAAAAATTGGCGCCCGGCTCCTCAAGGTTGGAGTGGGTGGCAAGGTCCAGCTCACCCTCGCCGATGTCCATGGAAATGTGACCCGGATCGGATTGCGGGTGGGGGGAATTTTCGAGACCGGGGGACCGAGCCTGGATCGGGCCATGGCCATCATGCCTGACTCGGTCCTGCAGCATTTCACAAAGATGGGTCAGGGAGTTACCCAGATTGCGGTCATGTGGCGTCTGGACAAGATAGACGATCTTGCGGCCCGCATCCGGAGAAAACTGCCGGCCCCCGGGGTCATTGTTCAGACCTGGGATCAAGCGCTCCCCATGCTCTCCCAACTGATCGCCTTCAAGAAAGGCGGGAACTCCATTTTCCTCATTGTTATCTTTTTCATCGTCGCTGCCAGCATCCTGAACACCGTGCTCATGTCAGTGCTGGAGAGAACACGGGAGTTTGGGGTCTTGCTCTCCCTGGGGGCCCGCCCCATGAGCCTCTTCAGGCTCATTATGGGTGAGGCATTGTTCATGGCCATCATCGCCGTATCCATCGGTCTGGTGGTCGGATTGACCATGAGCTTTACGCTGATGAAGATTGGAATAGATCCCAAAGCATTTTCTGGATCAGGAGAGGCCATGGAGGCAGGCGGTGTAGTGCTGAGCGAACGGCTCTACCCTGTTGTGACCGCGTGGTCCTGTATCTGGACTTCCATGATGGTTGTCGGCATCGTTCTTGTCAGCGCGTTGTTTCCCGCGATCCGTGCAGCCAGAATATCTCCCGTGCGGGCAGTGCGGGAAAACTGACCCACGGTTATCCATTGCCCCGTGTGGGCAGGAGGCGTACATGCTTCTCATCAAAATGGCACTTCGGAATCTGTGGCGCAGAAAATTCCGTACAGTAATAACTGTCTCCGCCATCGGATTCAGCTACGGGCTCCTGATCTTTTTTGTCCAGTTCCAGACCGGTGGCAAAGAGCAGATGGCCAATACCGGGATCAGGATGCAGGCTGGCCATGTGGTCATTCAGGCAACAGGGTATAATGTCGACAAGGAGCTGGAGAAGAGCATCAAGAACCCCGGGGCCATTGACAAGACCATCCATTCCTCTGATAAAAAAGCGAAAATTGCATGGCGCCTCTTTACAACCGGCTCTCTGAGATCTTCCGACGGGAGTGTCCTCCTTGACAGGCTCGTGGGGGCCCAGTTTGACCGGGAAAAAAACGTATCGGACTTTCCCTCAAAAATGCAGACAGGGACCTTTCTCACCGGTGGACCGGATGAGATTGTCATTGGAGCGGCGGCGGCAAAACTGCTGAAGGCCGAGGTGGGGTCAAAGGTCCAGCTCTCCATCTCGGATATCGATGGCAGTATTGTGAGGGTGCTGCTGCGCATAAAAGGCATCTACAAGACCGGTGGTGCCAGCGTTGACCGGGGCTACGCGCTCATGAATATTTCCCGACTGCAGGAGCTGTTGAAGATGCCGGGGGAGGTCTCGCAGATTGCGATTTTTACGGATCTGCACTCTTCCAAGGGACTGGCCAAAGAGCTCCGAAGACGACTCAGGGGTCAGCAGACCGAGGTCCTCCATTGGCAACAGGCGCTCCCAACGCTCCACCAGTTGTTGCTCGTGGACACAGCCTCCATGTATATATTTTTGTTTATTATTTTCTTCATCGTCGCGGCCGGCATTCTCAACTCCGTGCTCATGTCTGTCCTGGAGCGAACCCGAGAATTCGGTGTTCTCAAGGCGCTGGGCATGAGGCCTGGTAAGATTCTGCAGCTTATTATGTCCGAGGCCTTTCTCATGGGGCTTTTTGCAATAATTGTGGGACTGGCGGTCGGACTTACCATGAGCTATATCGTCTCCATCTATGGTCTGGATCCAGCGGATCTCGCCGGAGGGGAGCAGGGGATGGAAGCCGCTGGAGTCCCCCTGACTGAAAAACTTTACCCCAAGATCACCGCATTCTCCTGTGTGTGGTCATCGTTGTTCGTCATGATACTCACTCTCATCAGCGCGCTGCCCCCCTCCTTGCGGGCAGCGAAGATCCTTCCCGTAAAGGCAATCAGGGAATAGTAGAGGAAAATATGCCAAATAATATCATTGAGTTAAAAAATGTTATAAAGACCTATGCCCAGGGCAAGATTGCAGTGAAGGCCTTGAGAGGGATTGATCTCACCATCGAGAAGGGTGAATTCGCGGCTATCTGCGGGCCCTCGGGATCGGGGAAAACGACCTTGCTGAACATCATCGGGTGCCTCGATGACGCGACCGAAGGGGAGGTCACCGTTGACGGGATGAACACCAACGATCTCTCCAAGACCGCCCGGGCGAATCTGCGCCTGCATAAAATTGGGTTTGTTTTTCAGGCCTATAACCTCGTGCCTGTGCTGACCGCGTTTGAGAATGTGGAGCTGGTGCTTTCCCTGCAGGGAGTCCCACGCGCTCAGCGGGTGAAACGGGTCAACGAGATTCTCGCAGAGGTGGGACTCAGCGAGCTCTCCAGTCGCAGACCGTCGGAGATGAGCGGCGGCCAGCAGCAGCGTGTCGCGGTTGCCAGGGCGGTGGTCGCAAAGCCGGCGCTGATTTTGGCTGACGAGCCGACTGCCAATCTGGACTCCGTTACGGGGAAAGCGCTGTTGGAGATGATGCATCGGCTCAACAAAGAGCATCAGATCACCTTCTTATTTTCCACCCACGATCAGATGGTCATGGAGCATTCGGAGCGCTTGATACACATCGTTGACGGCGGAATTGCCAAGGATGAAAGAAAATGACACGCTCACCATCTCGATTCGGGTCGGCCATCAGCGCACTGTTCCTTCTCCTCGTCATTGCCATTATCACCTGTTATTCGCCTGATCCCGCCTGGAGCACCAACATTGTGGAGGATGATGACTGGACCCTCGACCTGGATGGCTCCATCAAGGGATTCGGCTTTGCCATGCAGATGGGCCAGTATCCAGCCTCGGCACTCTCTCTCATGGGCTGGGATTCAAAAGGCGCCTATATGGGGGTAGGGGACTTCAGGCTCAGTTTCTCCGGGGCCTATAAGGAGGATAAGCTCAAGTGGGTTATCATGGTGAAATCCTCCACCATGTTCTCCTCCCAGCCCAATATTCTGCAGTCCATGACCGGAGGGACCTCTTCTACCTACGAACCGCCCCGGGCATTTCCCCTGCAGTACACCCAGAGTGATGATCCCAACGCCCTGTGGAGTAATGAATTCGACCGACTCATGGTGAAATTCCGGCTGGGTAAATTCGATTTCATCCTGGGGCGCCAGCCCATCGGGCTCGGAGTCGGATTTATTTGGCAACCGGCTGATCTCCTTGGGACATTTTCTCCACTGGAGATTGACAAGGAGTATAAGGCGGGAGTTGATGCGCTGAGAATCAATCTGGCGCTGGGGAAGTTCACCGAGCTGTCTGTTATCGGAGTGGCCGGTGGTGAGCCCTGCAGGCAGACCTTTGTTCCCGGTGGTCCCACGGCCCTGGAGTCCTGGGCCTGGCAGAATCCTTCGGGCAGCACCTGTGCACCCTCGGACCCCCGCATTCACAAGAACTGGTCCTCGGGTTTATTCAGATTTCGGACCACCATGGGTGATTGGGATCTTGGACTGCTCGGGGGCTATGTGCGAGGGGATCTGGTGGGGGGACTCTTCTTCTCCACGGTTTTAAAGCGGCTCAAAATCAGAAGCGAAGCGACTTTTACCCATGATTTGGATCCAGGAGAGGTGGGCGACGTTTACTACAGCGCGAAAAAGCAATACGTGCGGGCAATACTGGGGGCCAACTATCCTTTTGACACCAAGCGGGAGCTCAATATGATCCTGGAGCTCTATTATAATGGCTATGGAGCGGTGGACCCCAAGGATTACTTTTCCCGGTATCAGAGCGCCCGCACGGCATTATTCGGGGAGGTTCAGAACCTGGGCGTGCTCTACGCGGGGTACGGCATAAACTGGAGCCTCACCGACCGGGTCAAAACAAGCTTTATGGCCCTGGGGAATCTTCTCGACTATTCATTCCATGCCAGTCTCATGTTCCAGTTCACCCTGAGCGACAATTCGTCTCTCAGTGCAGGGGGGTTTCTGCCTCTGGGGAAGGCATCTTCCTTCACCATTACCGATGGCCTCACCATTAATTCGGAGTTTGGCCTCTATCCCAAAATGGTCTATCTTCAGTACAAGCGATATTTCTGACCAAAGAGGTTCCCGTGCTCCTCATCACCCTGGCTTGGCGCAATGTCTGGCGTCAAACGAGACGAACCATAATAACCCTCACGACCATGGCGCTGTGCATAACAGTCGCCATCCCCACCTTCGGGCTGGCAGAGGGGATCACCCGCGAGATGGTCAACGGGGTCACAAAGAGTCACCTCGGGCATATCCAGATCCATGATCCACGCTTTCCGCAGCAGGAGGATCCTGCATACTCCCTGGATTATGACAGCGTGATGATGGTGCTCGAGAAGACCCCAGAGGTTCTCTCCGCCGCCCCCAGAATTTACGCGGGGGGGATGCTGAGCGCGAAGCAGGGCATGAAGCTCTCGGTTGGAGCGCTGCCTCACCGGAAAAAAAACATCTGTGACATCTCCATCTCCCCCAGGATTTCGAAGGCTTACGATATCGGCATCGGAGCGGTCCTGTATCCGAAACCTGCACTTGACGGGCCATGTATCGCTTTTTCTGTCACTGATATTGCCCCCGGAGCGGCAGAATTTATGGTTTTTTCCGAGCTGCTCCCCAATTTCAATACAAGCTCCGCTCCACTTGAGGATGAGAGTGATGTGGATACGCTGCTCCCTCTCAACGCCAAACAGAACCTCTCACACGGGAAAAAAAGCAGCGGCCACGA
>JAHJLU010000339.1 GCA_018821745.1 Myxococcota bacterium
CCACGAAGAGCTCAAACCGCAGGTCAGCGCGAAACCTGTCTTTGAAGATGGCGCTCTTGTGTCCCTCCCTCGCAATCACCAGCCGCTTCATGGTCACATCCATATATTCTGCTTTGTGCAAACCGGGGATCTGGAGCTCGTGGGAGAAGCTCACCTTCGCACTGGAACCTTTCTTTATCACGAGCGCCTGGCCCGGACGAACAACGGCCACGCAGCGGTAGAGGAAGAAGATGGTGATGGGCAGGGCGACTAAAAGAAGACCACCCTGAATGATGGCCTGGAGTATATAAATATTGTTCATTGCGCATTCTTCCCCGAGGCTGTCAGTAAATTATCAGTCTCCAGAACCCTATCACAGACCACAGAAAAACGAACCACCTAAAATTTGGTAAAACGAAGCTCGGTGTTCGTCGACATTGCATAGAGCACGCACTTGTGTGCATCTCTTTCAGTTGTGTTCAGCGGGTTTCAACCGTGATCACTGGGGGGGGACGCAGAAGCCAAGGGGAGAGGGGAGGGACTCGGTCTCGTATCCATTATTGGGGAGAACGTTGTTGGTTGTGAAGAAGCGGGAGGTCGTGAGGCACACGTAGGGTCTCGGGGTGCTCTCGCTTGTCATGAGCCCCGCACAGGCGGGGTTACTGGTGAGCCCGGCCTCTGCGTTGCACACCTTCCTGCATGCCATGGCCGGGTCGCTCATATCGACTTCGTGGAAGGGGTCAGATATAAAGCACTCCAGGCCCGCCATGCACTGGTATTCCTCGGTGGAACCCGTCGGCCGGACACAGGTGTCACCCTGGCCCAGCGGGGTCGCCTGAGTCGCCATGCAGAGACCAGTGAGCGTCCCAAGAACATTATACTTGCAGGTCTCACCGGCGGGACAGCTCCCCCCGGATTTGATCGGGGTACCTGTGATCACGTCGCAGGTGACATATCCCTCGGTGAGGTAGCTGTGCTGGCCGTCGGTCATGGGGTAGCAGTATCCGAAGTCTGCTTCGCGGAAGAGGTAGTCGCTGCTTGCGGTGTCCCAATCAAGATCCGATGTGTTGAGACAGTTCCAGCCCGCGGGGCAGCTGTCACTCCCCGAATAGGCCGCGAGCGGGTCACAGTAATCAACACAGGTGCCGTTTATGGATCCAGTTGCGGTAACACACATGCCGTCGTCGCACTGCTGTGCAGGGTTTACCCCGACCACTCCGTCCACGGGGTTCGCCGGATCGCTCACACATGGGTCACCGTGGGAGAGTGTCCCGCTCTGCATACAGATACCCATATCATCCATGGCGCGCCACAGCGGGTAACACCACCCGGAATTTCCGCCCAGGGTGCATCCCTGATTGACGGGCGTGCCACCGGCACCGTCACCGCAGAATTTGTAGTAGCAGTGATCCATGACCTCGCTCGCGCAGTAGTAGTTCCACCCACAGTCGTCATCGATACCGCAGGTCTGCATGCAGCGGCCCATCCCGTCTGACCAAAAATTCGTGCAGTCAGAAGCCATACCGTTTTCCGGGCAACACTCATCGGCGCCCCCCATGATGTTACATGTGGAGAAGAACCCCTCCACGTTGCACACGGGGAGACAGGCCGTGACGTCAACGGTACACGAACTCGTGCAGGCTAGGTTCCCTCCCGAGAAGTTGCCGTAATCGGCACAATCCAGGCCATCGAAGTCCATTCCGTCGCACTCCTCGGTCCCCTGCACCATTCCGTCACCACAGAGCGGCTCGTCACAGCCACTGACGTCAAACATGCAGTTATTTCTGCAGGACAACACTCCCACATATCCAGGCAAGAGATCCCCGCACTCCATACCGTTCAGGTTACTGCCGTCGCACTCTTCATTCCAATCCACCACACCGTTGCCGCAGGTGGTCGTCTCGCACTGGGAGCTGTTGTAAGTGCAGTCGTTGTTGCAACTGAGCACACCCGTCGAGCCGGGAACAACATCATCACAGGTGTCGGTAATCGTGCCGTTGCCGTCACACTCCTCACCCGTATCCACCACACCGTTGCCGCAGGTGGTCGTCTCGCACTGGGAGCTGTTGTAAGTGCAGTCGTTGTTGCAACTGAGCACACCCGTCGAGCCGGGAACAACATCGGCACAAGTGTCGGTAATCGTGGCGTTGCCGTCACACTCCTCATCCCCATCCACCACGTTGTTGCCGCAGGTGGCCGTCACACACTGGGAGCTGTTGAGACTGCAGTCAGGGTTGCAACTGAGCACCCCCGTCGAGCCTGGTACTATTTCATCACAGGTGGCGGTAATCGTGCCGTTGCGGTCACACTCCTCACCGGCATCAACAATACCGTTGCCACAATGGCTATTTGTATTGTTGGTATTATTGATGTTGTTGGTGTTGTTTCCGGAGGAATCATCATCACAGGAGATGACCGCCAACGCGACCGCCAATAACAAGGGGAGATATTGTTTCATCTTTTGCTCCTTCCAATTGTTTTCGTATCCTTGAGGATAAAATGAACGACTCCTGATTTATATATTTTGTTACCACCAAACTCAAGGGTCAGTTCACACTTTTTTGTTTTTTACTGTTGCCGCCGTCACTCCAAACTGCCCCCACAAACAGAGCAAAAAAACCGCTCCCCTTTCGCACTGTATCTCTTAGAAAATCAACATTACTGCGATCTACCCTCTGCCCGGATATCCTCAGTGAGCAGGCTCGGTCAGACCCTCCATGGTCATGGCCGTCTCGGCGACAACGATACGATTTCTGCCACCTTTTTTCGCCTTGTAGAGGGCAAGATCCGCCAGGGCAATCATCTCGTCGATGTCGGATACATCCTTGCAGGGGTAACTGAACACCCCTCCACTGAAGGCGCTCTTGAGGGTGTAAGTGCCAAAGTGGAAGTCCGTCGCGGCGACCTGCTCCCGGAGCCGGTCCATCTTCCGGTGGGCGTCATGGAGAGACGCCCCGGGCAGCACCAGTAAAAATTCCTCCCCACCGTACCGGAGAATAAAATCCGAGATACGGATCTCTTTCTCGAGGATAGCCGCCAGCTCCTTGAGTACATAGTCGCCCGCCTGGTGGCCGAAGGTGTCATTGAGCTTCTTGAAGTGATCCACGTCGATCATGCAGATGGAGAGAGCTGATCCGTGACGCCTGGCGCGCTCAAACTCTTCGTTGAGGCGCTTCACTCCGAACCGTCTGTTGTATACTCCCGTCAACTCGTCAATGGCGGCAAAGCGCTCCAGCCGCTTGATGAGCGTGCGGTTGTACAAAAAGGGCGTGGCCTGGTTCACAAAGTTCCTGCTCTCCATCTGGTTGAAATCCCGCTCAAAGGGTTTCCGGGAGAGCAAGATACAGACTCCAATGTTATTCTCCTGATATTTCAGTGGGATAAAAGCTATCGCCGAGGGCTTTATGCTCCCCACCACAATGTTCAACTGCAGAGGATCATTCTCCAGATTTTTGTAAACGACACTCTTCTGATTCTCCAGAATTTTCTCCAGCTCCCCGAGATTCAGATCCTCCAGTTTGATCTCCATGCCCACGGATTTGATAACATGGAACTCTCCGTGCTCATATCCCATGAGGGTCCCCCCGTCGGCCTTGAAATACTGGATGAAGGAGTCGATCACCACACCGGAGATGTCCTTGATATTCAGGCTCTCCTTGAGGTGCTCAAGAAAATTGTTGGTGAGGATCTCCGTGTTGATGTTCTGGACAATGAAGGTGATAAATTCGTTGAAGGAGTTCCCGATATTGCCGATGATGGCGTCGCCTGTGTTCACCTTGATAAAACACTCGGCGCTGTCGCACTCAATGGTCCCCGACTTCTTCACTTCGCCGACTTTTCGTTTGAACAGCTTGAGTTTGCTGTCCATCTGCTGGAGAAAATTGTAGATGAGAAATTTGAACACAAAGTAATTGAGCAGCCCCACAACAAGCCCCGCCGCGATGCAGAGCGAGAAAAACGTGGGGGTGAGGATCTTGGCGCTGGGAACATCGAGCACCAGCACGTTGAAAAACGGAAACACTATCCCCATGATGATGCCGATGCTCACCATGAGAATGAGAAGCCCCCGTGAGAAATCGCTCTTTGGCGCCATAGTGGTTCACACTCCTTTTACGACGAGTCACTGAATTCAGAACGGGGAGTGTACATAATAAGTCAATTCCGGGCAACCGATTCCTGAAAGTTTCCCATGGGCACACAGCCGTAAGCTCTCTGGGGAGGGGCTTCTCAAAAAAAGGGTGTACCCGGGGTAAAAGGACGCTACCATACAAGCATACGATTGATTTTCAGGGGTACCTGACCACCAGAACATATTGGAGGTGACCGGTGTTAACATTTCATCCTGTCTATGAAGAGATTTCTCCCAAAATCGAAAATGATGACTATCTGATCCGCCTGTTTCGGACCGCGCTGTACGCCATCAAGGAGGAGGACGGTTCCCTCTCGCGGGCCGTGTCACAAGCTCCTCCGGACTTCCAGAGCTTCTACAACCAGGGCGACCACGGGCTTGGATACTGGGCCTTCGAGTCCCAGATTATCCACTCCATTTATAAGTCATGGCTCGCCTTTGTCCCCGTGGCGTGGGAGAAGCGCAACCCGCAGCAGCCCAATCAGATCGATCTCGTTGTGTACAAGCCCTGCGACAGAACCGGGCCGGAGCAGTGGGAGCCCTCCCTCATCTGTGAAGCCAAGTGGTGGATGGACAACAACACCGCGACCCGTGTGGCCCTCAAGACCGATTTCAAGATGATGGAGCGGTGGAAAACAGACGTGGAAAAACGGGTCCTCATCGGGCTCTGGTATTGGGACGCCGCCGCCCTCAGTTCCGAGAGCTACGCGAGCATCGCCCTGCGCGAGGAGATCGCCAACCAGTTAAAGACGGGCGTGATTGAGATGCTCTACATGGGGGCCTTCCCCACTGACTTCACCACCATGGAGTCCCCCGACAAGGACGGGTATTTCTGCATGGGCTTCTTCCACCTGCGCAAATAGCCCCTTCTTCCCCCCACACCCCGCAAATGGCACTTAAAAAAATTCGGGGATGATCTGACTCTGACACACGAAGATTGAGGCCTGGACCACCACGGGGTGCCGTGACAGGGCTGCCAGGTTTTTCCGGGCCCGCTCCACGGAGGTAGGCTTCAGATAGAGCCCCGCGAGCATCAGGTGTCTGCTCATGATGGACTCCTCACGGATGGAGAGGGGGATTGCGCCCACGCCCTTGAGGGCCTTGTGCACCTTGGGCCCAATGTCCTGAAACCGTTTTGGGCGCAGCACCCTGAGCATCACCACATCCGGGATAACATAAAAACCCTGGGTCCACTGTTTCCCCATGGGAATAAGTGTCACAGGAGCCTGGGGGGGCCAATAGAGTACCGAGGAAGTGCCGGGGGAGCCACTGGGCGAAACAGCCTCATACAGGGGCACCTGAAGATAACGTACCGCGGTCTCTTCACTGAGATTCAGGTAGTATGGCCAATAATGTCCACCATCTCCCAAGGACCCGCGCTTCACCATGAGTTTCTTAAAATAACCACGGTTGCGTCTTATTTCAGCCTGCAACTTGAGAAATTCGGGAGACTTCTGCTTCCCCTCTTTTACCAGGGCGGCCATTTTTTTCTGGTCTCTGTTTAAATAAAACACCCTGCCGAGCAGGTCTGTGAATCCTTCTGGCTGAAGACACCCCGTCTTCACTCGGAATTGTTTTGCGACCGCCTTGGCAACTACCCGGTATGTGGCAGCGGGCAGCGGGGGGGGTTTCGCACCGGGTGGTGTCGTTTTTTTCGCGACAATCATGGCTGAGGTCACTTTGGCTGTCACCCCACCGGGATTTTTGTGCCCATCGGAGGATTGCCCCGCACCCGATTTCTCTGTTGACGAGCAGCCTGTTCCCGCCAGCACCAGAATGAGAAGCGACATTTTCATTGGCAAATCTCCCGCAGCGTAGCTACTGCGATGGGGTCATTGAGGACCTGAATGTAGGCCGAGGTATTCCCGCCACCGATAAATTTGGCCGTATCAACCTGGCACGAGGGCGGGTAATCCGTATTGCACTCACTGTAGGGCGCATCTCCGGAAAAGGATATCATGAGATTGGCTGTACCCACAAGGGTCCCCATTTGCTCGGACATCACCTCTGTCATGGTGCATGATTCAATTTTAAAGGTCCCTGTCGTGGGAGTCGCTGAGAGATGAACCCCGCCGGTGGAGGTGTCGGAGAAGGCGATCACACAGCCAATTGCTCCGGGATTTGGTTCAATAATGGGGGTTTCTTCCCACGATTCGGGATTAAATGTACAGGCTATCTCGATCAACTGGTTCTCATCCTTGAACCCGGTGTACCGCAGACTTATCTCGCTGGACATCATGTCGGTTCCCAGGAGGGCCAGCTCGTCAGTAGTGGGGAAGAGGATGGTCTGCTTTCCCTTCAAATCAACAAACATGCCAACCTCATCACACAGCCTGGCTACCACTACACCGCCAGCTATGGGACCCTCATAGGGCTCTTCAAGATTGGAACGTAAAAAAATGGAGGAGGCCCCTGTAGACATAAATTTTCCTCTTCAATCCATATCACCCGAAGGGGTTGTTTTTCGGTTACAACATGCACTCATACCACAATAAAGTCAATTGCTTTATTGTGCGTATTCAATATGCAGCGATCCCATTCTGGTTTATCAAAGGGAAACTCCCGCCACAGCACAACCATGGGTCCGGTTTCCCCCATGGCGCAACGAATCATTCCTGTGTATGGTGGATCCCAGGAGTAACCATGCACACCGAGACGCTCTCCCTCTCAGATGCCCGGGCCCTGGCCCTGAGCAGCCAGTTCCCCGTGGGGCAGGACCTGCACGGCGTTATAGACCGCCTGGGATACATTCAGATCGACACCATCTCGGTCGTTGAGCGGGCCCACCACCACGTCTGCTGGAGCCGCCTCCCCGACTACTCCCCCAACGACCTGCAGACCCTCCACAGCGACAAAAAGCAGATCTTTGAGTACTGGGCCCACGCCGCCGCCTATGTGCCCATGGACGACTACCGCTACTATCTCCCCAAAATGGAATCCTTCAACAATCCCCGTGAGCCCTGGTTCAGGGAGCGCTATGCCCGGTACGGACACCTGCTCGGTGAGGTACTCGACGCGATCCGAAGCAATGGCCCCATGCAGGCAAAGGATTTCGAGAGCGGCGCCCATCTTCGGGGGGACTGGTGGGACCACAAACCCGCCAAGGGTGCCCTGGAGCTTCTCTTCTGGCGCGGAGAGCTGGTCGTCAGCGGTCGTAAGGGTTTCCAGCGCATCTTTGAGCTGCCCGAACGGTGGCTGCCCTCGTGGGTGAAAACGACCCGGCCAGGCGAGTCGGAGACCGCACGGTTCCAGGTAAACAGAGCGCTGGCGGCCTTCGGAGTGGCCACGGCGGGTGAGATTGCCCGGTACCTCATGCTGGCCCCGGGGGAGGCCATCAACGCAGCGCTCAAGGCAATGGTCCACGAGGGGATCGTGGAGACCGTAAAAATCCACGGGCTCGCTGGCATCCCCATGTTTTGTGCACCGCAGGCGCTCAAGGGCCCTTTTACGCCGCCACAGGCAGAAAAAGAAGTGCACATCCTCTCGCCCTTTGACAACCTGCTGATCCAGCGCAGACGGACAGCGTGGCTCTTCGGGTTCAATTACAGACTGGAGTGCTACATTCCGCAGAAAAAACGGGAGTTCGGCTACTTCGCCCTGCCACTGCTCCATGATGACCGGTTCGCGGGGATCCTCGACGCCAAGGCTGACCGCAAGGCAGGCCGCCTGATCATGAAGAACCTCTTCCTCTCGGAAGCCTCCCTTGCACAAGACCTACACTTTCAGCATGAACTGGCAGCTGCGGTCTCCCGATTTGCCCGGTTCAACCGCTGCACTGCCATAACCATTGAGCAATGCAACCACCCGCACCTGACCCCGCTCTTCGACACACCGGCTTTGTGACACCACCTGCCGAGTCATCACATTCGAATATGGGTGTCAGCAGATGTGGCGAAAGAGGTTGAAATTAGTGGGAGGATACACTTTACTGTGGTCATGGATCCAAAACACTCACATCTCAAACGGGAGCTGGGGCTCATCCAGCTCTTCTGCATCGCCTCGGGGGCCATGATCAGCTCCGGGCTCTTTGTCCTGCCCGGCATCGCCTTCGCCGTCGCGGGCCCCGCCATGCTCCTCTCCTTTCTCATCGCCTCGGCCCTGATGCTCCCCGCCCTGCTCTCCAAAGCCGAGCTGGCCACGGCCATGCCCAAATCCGGTGGCAATTATTTCTTTGTGGAGCGCTCCCTTGGTCCCCTCATGGGGACCATCGCCGGGCTCATGGACTGGTTCTCCGTGGCGCTCAAGACCGCCTTCGCCATGGTGGGGATCGGCGGCATCTTCCTCCTCTTCTTTCCCCAGTACGGCATCACCGGACTCAAGATTGTGGCGGTGAGCGCCACCCTTTTGTTCATGCTCCTCAACCTCATCTCCGTGAAGGGGTCGGGCCTCTTTCAGGTGATCCTGGTCTTTGCCCTCCTGTTCATCCTGGCCGTGGTTATTGTCTGGGGGTTTCCCCGGGTAGACGTCCAGCGGTTTGAGCCCTTCAACCCCATGGGTTTCAAGGCGGTCTTTGCGGTGGCCGGCATGGTCTTCGTCTCCTTCGGCGGGCTCACCAAGGTCACGGCCGTGTCTGAAGAGGCAAAGAACCCGGGCCGCAACATCCCCCTGGCCATGTTCCTGGCCTTCACCATCATCTCACTCCTCTACCTGCTGGTGGTCTTCGTCACCATCGGCACCGTGGCCCCTTCGGCGCTGGCGGGCTCCCTCACCCCCGTGGCCATGGGGGCCCAAAACTCCATGGGGACCTTCGGCACAGTCCTCGTTACCGTCGCCGCGGCCTTCGCCTTCGCCACCACGGGAAATGCGGGCATCATGGCCGCGTCCCGCTCCCCCATGGCCATGTCCCGCGACGGACTGCTCCCCGCCTGGTTTTCAACCACCCACCCTACCCTGGGGACGCCAATCCGCTCCCTCATGGTCACCTCACTGTTCATCATCGCCGTGCTCACGTTTCTCTCCGTCGAGGCCCTTGTTAAAACGGCCTCCACCATGATGATCCTCATGTTCGCCCTGGTCAACCTCTCGGTCATCATCATGCGAAAGAGCAAAATCGAGGGATACCGGCCCTCCTTCTCCTCCCCCTTCTTTCCCTATGTCCAGATTGGGGCCATCCTGATCTACGGGTTCCTGATCTTCGAGATGGGCATCATCCCAGTGGCCTTCACCGGGGGTTTCATCCTCTTCGCCCTGGTCTGGTACCTGGTGTACGTCCAGCAGCGCATCAACAACGAGTCGGCCTTCATCTACCTGGTCAAAAAGGTCACCAACCACCACTTTGCGCGCTCCCACATCGAGAATGAACTCCGCTCCATCTCTCTGGAGCGCGACTCCATCGAGTTCGATCGCTTCGATCACCTGGTGAAGGACGGCCTCATCATGGACATCAAGGAGCAGATGGGCGCCACGGAGCTCTTCGCCAGACTCGCCCGGGAGCTCGCCATCCGATTCGAGGAAGACGAACAGCGCCTCTACGAGCTGTTTCTGGAGCGGGAGCGTGTCTCCTCCACGGTCATCGCCCCGGGGCTCGCCATTCCCCACATCATCGTGGAGGGAGAGCACCGCTTCGAGGTGGTCCTGGTCAGGGCGCTCGAGGGCGTTATCTTCTCGGAGCTGAGCAAGCCCGTCCACACCATGTTTGTCCTGATCGGCTCCATGGATGAGCGCAACTACCACCTGAGGGCCCTCATGAGCATCGCCCACATTTTCCAGGAGGAGGACTTTGAGAAGCGCTGGCTGGCAGCACGGAACAAGGAGCAGCTGCGGGACGTTATCCTCCTCTCCTCACGAAAGCGCGGCACGGGCGTCAACTGAGCGCTCCCACCTGCACCATGGGAGACCTCCCGGGCCTCTTCACCTTCACCCCCGTGGTTAACTGACAAACTGACCCGCCATCCTGAGGGTCTCCCCGGCACAACTCCCGGGCACGAAAAATTGGGCACTGAGGTCCACTCATGGTAGAGTGACCCCATGAGCGACTGGCACCTCTACATGCTCCGCTGCAACGACAACTCCCTCTACACGGGGATAACCACCGACGTGGAGCGCCGGGTGGACCAGCACAGCCGCGGTGACGGAGCCCGATA
>JAHJLU010000340.1 GCA_018821745.1 Myxococcota bacterium
TGACATCGGTACCACCCTTTATTTTCCGAATGATGTCTTCTATTTCAACTCCCTTTTTCTCAAGAACATCAAGGGAGTCCCCCTGCAGTTTGATAGCTATTGCCGCTCTCACTCCCGTCAGAATTTCAGACACTCTCATGTCGATTGGCTGGGTAAAACCTTCCTGAATACCGGGAAAAGTCTTTATCACCTTTCTCATCTTCTCTCTCAGTTCATCAACGGTTTTTGCCTTCCATTTGGAGCGGGGAGCGTACACAATGTAGTTGTCGGACTGGTAGAATCCCATGGGATCCAGTCCCAGCTCATCGGACCCCGTACGGGTTACTACTCCTGCAATTTCAGGCAATTGCATCAACGCTCTTTGCAACTCAAGGTTCACTTTCAGGGAGTGTTCCAATGAAATGCTCGGGGTATTTTCCGTCTGTATGACCATGGTCCCTTCGTTGAGCATGGGGAGAAATTCTTTCCCGATAATGGGAAACAGCCAGAAGGAGCCCAGCATCCCCACGACACCCATGATGACCACCTTCCACTTGTTTCCCATAACAAACCGCAAGACCGGCGTGTAGACACGAAGCAGCCCGCGAACGATGGCACTCTCGGAGACTCCCGCTTTGGGACGCTTCATGAGGAAACTGACAGCTACGGGAATAATCGTGAGCGCAACCACCATGGCGATGAAAAGCGCAAAGGCCATGGTCAGTGCCAGTGGCCTGAAGAGTTTCCCCTCAATTCCGCTGAGCAAAAAAACCGGGAGCAAAGAGGCGATAATGATGATAACCGCACTGACTACGGGAAGCGCCACCTCGGAGGTTGCACGGAAAATGACGTTGAGCTTGTGCACTTTTGTGGAGGATTCACGGAGAAAATTATGATTGTTCTCAACAACAACGACCGCTGAATCCACCAGAATACCAACGGAAATCGCCAACCCTCCCAGGGACATGAGGTTTGCGTTGATTTTAAAGAGATACATGAGGCCAAAAGCCCCAAGGACAGAGATGGGGAGGATAATTCCAGCCGCCAGGGCACTCCAAAAATTCCCCAGGAACAGGAAAAGAACGATGAGCACCAGCACAATTGCCTGACCGAGCGAGGACTCAACCGTCTTTACCGCCGACTCAATGAGGGAGGTCCGATCGTAAAAGGGCGTTACCCTGATTCCACCGGGAAGGGACTTCTGGATCCGTTCCAGTGCTCTCTTGACGCCTTCGACCGTCTCCCGCCCATTGGCACCCCTGCGCAACAGAACAATACCCTGAACCCCCTCTCCCTTGCCATTTACAGTCACCCCGCCAAAACGACTCATGGGTCCAAATTCGACTTCTGCCAGCTCGTGTAGCCGAATGGGCCTGTTTCCGCGGGAGGCGACCACCACATTTCGAATATCATCCAGGGAGTCGAGTTGAGCCTCGGTGCGGATGAGGATCAGTTCATTGTTTTTTATCAGTCGATCGCCACCCACATTTGCGTTGTTATTTCTGACCGCCGTCGCAATATCCTCCATGGAAAATTTCAGCGCTTCCATTTTCTGGGGATTGGGCCGAATCTGTATGGATCGTACCTCGCCACCCAGGGAATTCACATCGGCGACTCCATCAATGGAGAGGAGCCGGGGCCGGATCTGCCAGTCCAGCACATCCCTCAATTCCATGGTTGTGTAGCCCTTTCCCTCCACGAGGAACATGAAAACCTCCGAGAGGGGAGAGGTTATGGGAGCCAGCCCCCCATCAACGCCAGGGGGCAGACTTGCCATGACTCCCGCAAGCCTCTCGGAGACCTGCTGCCTGGCCCAGTAGATATCGGTCCCGTCTTTGAAATCAACGGTGACAATGGAGAGTGAGTACTTGGTGAGGGATCGAAGAACTGTCTGGTCCGGGATTCCTTTCACCGCAGTCTCGACGGGATATGTCACCCGCTTCTCCACCTCCAGGGGGGTCATCCCGGGCGCCTTGAAGATGATCTGAACCTGAGTGTTGGAGATGTCGGGATAAGCGTCAATAGGGAGCTGTCTGAAGGACCAGATCCCCACGACGATCAATATGAGCGCGAGGAAGAATCCCAGAATCCTTTTTGTGAGAAAGAGACGGATGAGAGTGTTCAGCATGGTTTAATCCCCCATGGTCGCAAGCCACTCACCCTTGAGTGCGATGACGTTGGCAGTCACGACCACCTCCCCCGCGTTGATCCCCCCCCTGATCCCCGCATTGACTTTGTCGCCTTCTCCAAGAACCACATACTTCAATTGATAGGATCGGGGCTTCACTTGAACAAAGACAGCGGGCTTTCCACCAATGCGAACAAGAGATGTCTGGGGTACGACCACCGCCACCTGTTGCTTTTTCACCGTAAATTCACCCATGGCACAAAGCCCGGGCCGCCAGAGCCCTTTCTCATTGGGGAGGAGCAGACGCACCAGCGCACTCCTGGTCTGCGTATCGGCTGTGGGAGAAATATAGGTGATCTTGCCTGTTACGGTTTTCTGAAGCTTCCCCGAGTAGACGGCCACCTCATCGCGGGGCTTGATGGCTCCCAGATACTGAACAGGTACCATGATATCAAACCAGACAGTGTTCAAATTGGCCAGAGTAAACACCACCCTATCCGAATTCACCATTTCCCCCCTGGCGATGGATTTTTTGATGATGACGCCGTCGACTGGGGCACGAAGCACATAGACAGTCAGTTTGTCCTTGGGTCGTGAGGGGAGATTATTAATATCCGTGTCGGCGACCCCCAGGAGCTTGAGTTTCTGGGCCGCCAGGTCCTTGGCCATGACGGCGCGGTCAAACTCTGCCCTGGCCTTGATGTAAGCGACTTTTGTACCGATCTTCTTGTTGTATATCCCCTGCTCGATTTTGAGCAGGTTATAGGCGAAGGACATCTTGCTGTGGAGCCCGATATATTCAAGTTGCGCCTGCCCCATCTCCTTGCTCTGCAGCTCTGCCATGGGGTCACCTTTTTTCACTCGGGCGCCCAACTGAGAGGTTACGGTCAACGCGACACCCCCCACATGGGAGACCACACTGGTCACGTTGTCTTCATTTGCCTTGATGTGTCCCTGGAGCTGTACCCTGCGCTCGATCAACCCGGAGGCCACAACCTGGGTTGCAAATCCCCCTCGCTTGACCGCCGCCTCCGACAGCTGCATGAAAGATTTTTTGGGCTCCTCTCCACCACTGGACTTTTTGGCCGATTTGCATCCAATGAATGCGACAACAGTAACAA
>JAHJLU010000341.1 GCA_018821745.1 Myxococcota bacterium
ACAACCGGAGGTGTCGCCCCTATCCTCCCCAAACAACCAAAACCACGTGATATGGACCAATCTACTCCCAAAACCATGAGAGTGGATGATGGCAGCCTCTCCAACATACACAATAAAAAATTCCCACGCCTCCGAGGCGGACCTACTGGAGTCACGCCACCGAAAAAGAGCCCAAAGAACCCGAAGTGAGCCATTGGGTGCACTTTTCCAATTGAACCGGGCAGAGTCATTTACAAGGCAGGGATAGGAAAGCATCATGGACGCAGAAGAGATCGCAAAACGGGCAGCCGCCGCACAGGCAGGCAAGCAGAATAAGGCACAACTGGAGGACGAAAAGGCTCAACTGCAGATTGATCGGGCACAGGCCACCGGGACACGCATTACGATCATCAAGGACGAGGACGGAGAAGAACTGAACGTACAGCCAATGGGTTTCTTCGCCGCGCTCAACGGTCTTGAACGTGAGAACCTTTTCCTTATCATACCTTTGTGTGTCCCCATGGTCATCCTGGTCGCCATAGCGTTAATAATTGCCAAGAGACACGGAGTCCTCACCATGGGAATTGCCGCAGCGTCAGTGGCAGTGGCCTACCTTACAGCCGTGTTCCTGATCACCCGATGGTATCTGGGATCCGTCCCCCTGATCGTCCGAGTGACTCCGAAAGGGCACGTGGCGCTGTGGCACAGGAGTTATAACCCACAGAAGCCTTTCTGGGTGGGGCCGCGGGAATCATTCAAGGTACGACTTGGAACCTTTGGGCGACGCAACCCGAAGACCGGAGACTGGGAGCGCCGGCACGGCTGGACCGAGATTGACTTCTGGATTCCAGACAGCCCCCTGCGTTATTCCGGACCCGCCTACTTCCTCAACAATGACGACGCGGCAACGGCAAAGGATTTTCTAAAAAAACACAAGATCCTCTATTGAGCCAGCCATGGGATCTGCCACACCGAGGCAACGGGAGAATAAAGAAGTGACACATTTTTCATTGACGACTGTCAAAAGTTATTCGCACTATTTTATCTTTGCCGCGCTCTTTTTTTTGGTGATGCCGTCGCAACTGCGGGCTAAAAAGCGTTTTACTTTAAAGGTCCGAACCACCTTGACACTGAAGCACCAATGGAAGAAGCCCACCTTCGCGCCGGAGAGTTATGGTGATCTGATGGACCGCGGGCAGCTGTTCCACCTGGGCAGGGGCCTGTGGTTTGAGCAGGGAGCGTTCTATTTCCTCAAGACAGGGGATCTGAAAAAAATCATGGTGCAGGCCCCTGTGCAGAAGTTCCTGCTCTCCGAGAAGGTGCTGTTTCCCGCTGCGGGTCAGGGTGTCAAGCTCCCCGAATACTCGGTGCAGCGGCTGCTGTTCTATGATTCCAAAGATCAGGTGGCAGGGATCCATCTGGGCGATAAGTACATTTACAGCAATGGCGGGCGGCAATTCTATCTGCACTGGGACCTCAAGCACAAGAAGATCACCCACGCCGTACTGCTGGCCACTAAAACGCCACTCGACAGTTGGGTTTCCATCAAGCGTATCGGCTACGATCCCGCGTCAAAAGAGTTGTACATCATGATGGTGAGCAAGCAAAAGCAAACCTCGCTGAAGCAGTACACCGTGAAGATCCTCGCACTGAAGGGGGGCAAAAAGCGGCTGCTGTATTCCTTTAACACGTCTGGCCGGTTCTCCATGAACCCCTCCTTCGACGCAGGGAACAGGCAGGCGCTGCTGGTGGAGTACGCCGAGCGCGGGCATAAACCGGCACCCATGGCCCACCTTGTGCACTTCGACCGCAAGCGGCAGATCAGTTTTCACATCCCCGTTGTCACCTACGGGGTGGCCTTCTCCGCAGACGGCAAGCATATCTATGCCTATTCTGCTCAAAGTGGCCAGGTCTGGACCATTGACGCCAAGACAGGCAAACGACTTTCCAGCAGGCGTCTCGGTTCCCTGGGCCACGCCGCGGGCCTGGTGTTCCCCGGCATCGTGCTGGTGGTTCGCAACAAGGGCTTCCATTTCCTGGGCACTAAAAATCTCAAAGAGCTGCAGTACGTTCCCATCACGCAATTCCACAAGGGCTTCAACCACACCCAGGGCACCATCGTCGGTCCCGGCAGGATCTATCTGCGCACCAGCGATCTTCTGCGGGTCATAGACATCACGAAAACGCCATGACCTGCAATAGTGGAGGAGAAACGCCAATGGTCCAGAAGAAAAAAGAGCTGTATCACGAAGGGCTTGAAGAATATCCCCGAGCCACGGTCTTCATCGAGAACCTGCTGTTTGTCCTCTGGTTGGGGGTCGGCGCTTTCCTGTGCTGGACTTTTTTGCCGCTCATTGCCTGGATATACCTGGGCTTTGGCGTAACGATGATGCTGTTTGTGATGAGGATCGCCGTCTGTAAAAACTGCTACTATCACAACAAACGCTGTCACACCGGGTGGGGTAAACTGTCGGCACTCTACTGCCGGCACGGAGAAATCACCAACTTCTGCCGTGGAGTCGCCGGGGCGCTCATTCCCGCCTTCTATGGCTCCATTGCCCTCGTCCCCATGGTGCTCGGTGTTATAGCAATGGTCAAGCAATTCTCCGTGGTGAAGCTCAGCGCTTTTATTGTATTTTTATTCATCATTACCATGAGCTCCGTGATTCTCCGCAAGAAGAGCTGCGACACCTGCAAGATGAAACTTATCTGCCCGGGCTCCGCCACGAAATAATCGCCCGCGCAAGGAGCTTTACCCCATTGAACAAGAAAAGAACTGTACTGAATCTCATTCCAATGGTTCTCGTGAATTCCCCCCAGTTTCGGGTTCCCAGGTGAACATCTCATCTCGATTGGACTCTATGAGTGAAGTGGTTAGACACCTTGGCAATGTGAGAAAAAACAGTAATGGCAATACTCTTTGAGATATCTGATGAACGGAAACTTCTCCAGTGCATTTCCCGCATTACACTTGTGTGTGAGTGGATGATATCTACTTAGTAGCCTTCCAATGGGGCGGCAGTCAATCCCCAGCGTTGGCAACAAGCCTGCGTCCCACAGTGTTTATGACATGGTAGCCACCACCATCCTATGTGTCCATTTTTATAGTTTCTGTGATTTGATAAAGCGGTGGAAGAATGGGGGAGGGTTTGGTGTATTTCGGCTTCGAAAACTTACCACGCACTGACCAGGACGGGGACATGGCTTTCAACGGATGTCCCGTTGCCAAGCTGGCCCCAATTGTTTCTGCCCCAGCATTTTGCGATACCATTGAAGGCGGAAGAGCCATAATAGGAACATGCTTGATTATACATCGCGAAAACTTCTGTAAATACATGGCCGTAGCCATCGACTACGGGTATTGGGGAACTACTATCTATCAACGAATCATCACCCAGCTTTCCAAATACATTACTTCCCCAGCAGTACGCGTTGCCTGCTGTATTCATGCCGCAAGTGGAGTTGTAACCAGCAGAGATTTGAATAAAACTGGTTACTCCAGTTACAGCTGTGGGGACATGCTTATTGGTGGTGGTTCCATCTCCCAATTCGCCAGAGGAATTAAGCCCCCAACAACGTGCAGCATAAGCTGTTGTTATTCCACACGTATAATATGAACCAGCGGTGATACTTCTGAATGACTGCCCTCCCGAAACGAGCACTGGAGCACTAATATCAGTAGTTGTATTGTCACCCAACTGACCTGAGGCGTTCCTACCCCAGCAATAGACACTTCCTGTCGTTGTTAATCCACAGGAATGGTATCCGCCAGTTACGATTTCCTCGAAATCCAACAACCCATAAACGAGGGTGGGCGTCGCAGAATTGGTGGTTGTGTTGTCTCCAAGTTGCCCATAGGTATTGCTGCCCCAGCAATAGGCGTCGCCATCTGTTGTTACTCCACAGGTATGTTTATCCCCGGCGGCAATTCTCCTGAATGAATGTCCTCCAATAACGAGAGTCGGTCTGTTGCGATTTGACACAGAACCATCACCAACCTGCTCATCAGCGTTCAGGCCCCAGCAGTATGCATCATTCGAAGTTGTTACTGCACACGTGTGGTTGAGCCGACTGGAGATCTGAGAAAAGGTGTGTCCGCCATAGACATTGGTAGGCGTGTTATGAAGTCCCCCCGTTGAGTTTATTCCCAATTGACCATTATTGTCGACTCCCCAGCAGGCAGCATCACCATTGAACAACAGCCCGCAGGTGTGACTCACACCCCCCGTAAGAGATGTGAACCGGTGACAGTTAAATGTGGAAAACTCACAGTTTTCGTCGCACGTCAAGGCCCCGCCATGACTGCATCCAAGAGTTACACAAGTTTCACCATCCAGCTCCCCATCGTCACATGACTCAACCCCGTTGATAATACTGTCTCCACAGTAGCCTCCGGCTTCACAGGAGCTCAACTCGTATTCACAATTACTATCACAAGCGAGGGTCCCACCGTAATAACCCAATGTAGCACACGTTTCGCCCTGATAGTTCGTACCATCACAGGTCTCGTCACTCGTCTGGACTGCCCCATCACCACACCAGCCAAACGTCTCACAGGATGCAGTGTTAAAAAGACAATCAGTGGTGCAGGCGAGGGTCCCGCCGTAATAACCCAGGGAGGAACAGTTTTCACCATTGAGGTTGAGAGACTCACAATCTTCGTAGGTTCCCTGAATGGTTGCGTCACCGCAAATCCCTACCGCCTGGCAGGAAGAAAGATCGAATTCACAGGAACTGTTGCATGCCAGAGTGCCACCGTGAAATCCATGTGTCATGCATGTTTCTTCGTCCAGGTTTGTCCCATCACAAGATTCTTCAGCAGGTTGAATTACGCTATCCCCACAGCGGCCAACATCTTCACATAAAGAAGTGTCAAAAAGACAAGACTCCGTACAGGTAAGGTTTCCACCATAATACCCCAGTGAGATACAGGTCTCGTTGTTAAGATTCGCTCCGTCACAATCCTCGTAGGTTTCTTGTATTTCCCCATCGGGACATTTTCCGTAGGGTTCGCAGGCAGTCAGATCAAATGTGCAGTCATTTCGGCATGAGAGTGTTCCGCCATGATATCCAAGCGTGCTGCATGTTTTGTCTGCAAGGTCCTCCCCCTCACAATCCTCCCCGAAATCGACGGTGCCGTTCCCGCAAGGGTCCCCTTCACAACTCGCGGTTGGGTCAATGGTGCACTCATTGGTACAGGATAGAGTCCCTCCTTCATAACCATAGTCCGTACAATTGCGGCCATTAAAATTAGTGCCCTCGCACTCCTCGAAGTCGCCTTGAAGGGAGCCGTCACCACAGCTACCTGAGAGCTGGCAACTCTCAAGAACAAGCCGGCAATCATCAGAACAGGAGAGGTCTCCACTGTGATAACCCATTGTTACGCAAGTTGATCCCAGCAAATTATCAGTATCACACTCCTCCCCTACATCAACAAATCCATCTCCGCATGAATCATTGGAGTTGATTTTATCGTCACAACCTGAAAAAACAACAATGAACCCAACCAGTAAAATAATAATTTTCATAATAATCCCTCTTGGTTGCCTACATCATGCAAGCTTAAAACAGAATAACAAGGCACCCCTCCATTGTCTACATCAAAGTAATTACCTATCTCTCCCGGAAAGCCTCCTGGTCATTTTACCCTCGGGGAGTCAGTTACCTGTTGCGAAAATGGTGGATGCTTGCGGGCTGACACGCTGGCTTTATATTTAATAACAATCAGTTACCCGAGGTACACGGCCATGCCCAGGTGGTGTTTGGCGCAGGCGGCGATGAAGGACTGGAGCTCTGTCAGATAGGTGGAGAGGTACTCAAAGGCCTCCTCGCCATCCCGGGCCCAGATCGCGGGGTAAATCTCAAGCTCCTCCATGGCCTCGGGGTCGAAGTTCTCGTGGAGCTTTTCAGGCGTTATTTTTGAGATAATGTCATTAAGTTCCTTCACGGTGGCGCTGTCAAAGAGCCGGGCGGGGCCATAGCCAACGTCGACGTCCCCCGCGAATTCACCACCCTCCATGAGGAAATCCAGCGGCGGCTCTCCGCCGGTGTCGTCCCCGTTGAGGCAGTAGTGGATGCCATGCCAGGCCTTGTCGATGTCGCACAGGGCATCCTCCCCCTTGCTGCGTTTCAGTTTGGGGATATCCTTGGCCTTCACCCTCTTTCTGTTGCCGAACAGCCTGGCAAAGAGGCCCCTCTCGGGTCCATTCATCAGCTCGAGATAGGCCTCGGGATCATCGGGCGCTATGAGACGCCAGATGAGGGGCGGAGACTCGAGAATCAACTGAATGTTGGTGTCGGAGACAGCCTGGAGGCTGCAGATCATACCCATGGTGTTCACTCCCTTCGTTCAGAGGTAAGTCAGAAGGAGACCCTGCGTCCACCCCACTCCACCAGGGTGAAACCCTCGCGACGCGGTGCTTCGAGGCGCTGGGGCGTCACGGTGACACTCTGGGAGAGGGGCGCGTAGAGCATGTTGAAGCGGATGGAAGTCTCGGGGGCGGGGACCACCCGCAGGGGCACGGAGGTCGCCCAGCTTTTTTGGGCAAAATGGATGAAGTTATAGGGTTTTGACTGCAGGATGGGGAGCCAGTAGATGATGAACTCGTTGGCCTCGCGGTCCGTGAGCCCAAGGAGCGCCAGTTTTTCTTCCAGGAAGGAGATGGTCTCTTCACCTGCCACCACAAAGCCCGTGGAGAGGTCGAAGACATCGGGGGTGATGCCTTCCCAGTAAAGCGCGTAGTACTCCCGGTTGTTGTTGCAGCCAAAGAGCTTTCCGTCGGGGTGAGCCGTGACACACCATCCCCGGGCTCCGTACACGGGATAGGTGGTCAGGAGCTCCACGGACTGCTCCTGGGCAAAGGCCACATGAACCCTGGTGGTCTTCTCGGGGTACAGGTAAATCACCGGCTTGAAGTCGATATTCTCCATGACGCAGGCCAGATGGTTGTCCCCCTCCCAGACGTAGCCCTCATCGCACTCGCAGTAGGGGTCATTGTTGCCGTCGATGGCGCAGGTACCGGCGTCATTGCACAGGACTCCGTCACAGGTGTCCGGGGGCATCACGCAGGTGAGCATGTCCACGCTCCCCCACACATACCCCTGATCACACTCGCAGAACACGGTCTCCTCCTCGTTGACGTCACAGGTGCCGTGATCACTGCAGGTGATGCCCTCGCACAGTGGAGACTTATCGGAGACGGTGTTGTCATCACACCCGAACAGAATCATTGTAAAAATAAACCAGGGCGCCAGTTTCTTCATGGTCTGCTCCTTTGCAGCGAAGGTTGTTGCGTGTCTATACAATAGCTCCCCGGCTCAACAATGCAAACGCAATTGTGGAGAAATCGGAGGGTTATAGGGGATCAGGGGCAGGTACCGTAAGCAGGGAGGGTCACCGTCTCGTCACGCAGCCCGATGCGCAGCGTCACCTCACCGGTCTCGGGGGTGTTCTCGTCGAAGGTGATGGACTTCTCGCGGATGCCGTCCTCAAGGGTGATGACACCGTCGGAGGGATAACAGTCGGTGACCAGCCAGGTGAGGTCCTCCACGGTGAGGTCGTAGGTCACCACATTTTTTGTGTAGCTGGCCGTGCCGTCCAGGTAGAAGACGCTCTGGTCAAAGAGCAGGGTCCCTGCCACCGTGAGGGAGATCGCGTCGGTGGAGAGGTCCATGTCCAGGGTGTAATTCCCGACCCCGGACCAAAGCAGCGTGATGTTGCCGGAGACCGCGGGGAGCCCGTCCACCGAGAGCTCCGTGAAGACAAACTCCACGGTGACAGTGCCGGCCTCGGCAACTACCGATGCCTCCACCTGGCCGCTCAGGGAGATGCCATAGCGCTCCAGGTAACAGGCGCCGTCAAAGTCCGCCGAGAGCGTGGCGCTGGTCTCGTCGACGGAGGCCGTCACGCAGAGGTTGTCCGCCGCGCCCATGATGGCGTTGTACATGGCCTGGGCGTTCTCGTAGGAGGAGAGCCCGGTCTCCAGAATGATATCATCAATGGAGGATTTCGTTGCCGGGGCCGTGACAAAGGCATTGACCACGGCGGCGCTCTTGAGCCCCACGTTGTAACTGTCGGCGGCGGTAGCCGCTTCGGTCCCGTCGGACTGG
>JAHJLU010000342.1 GCA_018821745.1 Myxococcota bacterium
CCGTCACCGTCGGAGTCGAGCTGGTCGGGATTGGGCGTGAGGGGGCAGTTGTCGTCCCCGTCGAGGATGCCATCACCATCGGCGTCACCGGTGAGGTTGTTGGTGTTGTTCACATTATTTACATTATTAACATTGTTAGTATTATTTACATTGTTAACATTGTTGATGTTATTTACATTATTGGCGTTGTTCTGATTGTTGGCAGAGGGAGGATCGCAGCTCATGAGGAACAGCGAGTAGAGCGCCAGCGCCCCCACAATCAGGGGAGAGAGAAAGGGAACGCCCGCGGCCTGACACCCCGCGAGAGAAAGAGCGGCAATGGAGCTGAGAACAAAATAATGAACGCGCATGATTCGCCTCCCGGCTGAAAAACAACACAACCCGCCTTGCGGGGATCCTGTGAACCGTTGCCCCCGCTACTGGGGATAGTAAATCTGCGGGCAGCCGCTGTCACACAGCTGATCCACAGCGGCATCTATCCAGCACTGGCGGTCGGCGCCGTAGAAACAGCCCGTGGCACCGGAGCCCACCATCTCGCAGTCGATGCTGCACTGCCCGAGATCACTGCCCACTTCACAATCGGTAACCAACAGGTCGCAGGCGTCGTCGCAGAAGCCAACATCGTCATAGGTCTGGCATCGCAGGCACTCCGTGAGACCGTCGCAGTCCGAGGAGGCCAGGAGGCAGTCCGCCATCTGATCGGTCACCGTACCACCGCAGGCGGTCTCACACTCTGTGGAGGAGGCCCCCAGAACGGTCTCAAGCTCAACAATCTCCGGGCAGTCATAGATGGCGCCGCACATATCGGCGCAGGTCCCATAGGGACTGACATTATTGAGATTATTTAAGACGTTGTTGGTATTATTGACGTTATTGAGGTTATTGAGGATATTGTTCGTATTGTTAACATTGTTTACGTTATTAACATTATTGACGTTATTGGTGTTGTTGCCGCTGTCGTCATCACAGGACACAGCAAAGAACATCAGAGCAAGAACGGGAACAAGAAATTTCATGGGATGAACCTCCGGTTTGAATGTTTGCGTAAGTATAGCATGAACTCCCCAAAGTCAAAGGGCCCAGAGTGTTCCGGTTCTATTTATTTGAGAGCGTGAGGACAACAAACTCGGGGGGAGAAAAGAGCCGCACGGGAGGCCCCCAGAACCCGGCGCCCCGTGTGGTGAAGAGCGTGAGGGAGCCCTCGTGGCTCAGGCCGTGGCCGTGCTTTTGGAAGAGGCGGGTGATGAGAGTGAGGGGGAAAAACTGCCCCCCGTGGGTGTGTCCCGAGAGCATGAAATCGAAGCCCGCCTCCCTGGCGGAAGCGGCGGCGGTGGGGCGGTGGGCCAGGAGAATACGGTAATCCGCCGGAGGCGCTCCCGCCAGGGCAAAGGCGGGGTTGCTGGTCTTGTGGGTGCTGCCCCCCGACCACCGGAACACGTCGGTGATGCCCGCCAGCAACAGGCGCGCGCCACGATGCTCAATGAGCACATGCTTCTCTGTGAGGACGATCACTCCCAGCGCCGAAAGGTTACGCCGCCACGAGGGGAACTTCCAGTAGATCTCGTGGTTCCCCGGCACAAAGTAGACGGGCTTTCTCAGCCTCGCCAGGGGCGCGAGCATGGGCCCCACCTTCTCCCAGGGGCCGTCGCTGATGTCGCCGACAATGGCGACCAGATCGTACCGCTGTGCGTTGATGCGGTCCACCAGATGCTCCACAAAGGGCCGCTTCAGCGTTGGGCCCACGTGGAGATCCGAGACCAGGATCATGCGAAATCCCGACAGGGCCGGGGGAATTTTCTTTGAGACCAGAGTGACATGGCGGGGCTCGGGGGTGGTCATCGCCTGGTAGTGGCCCACAAAAATCATGAGCACCGCGGCCAGGAGAATTGCCCTGGAGGATCGCTGCAGCAGTCGGCGCTGCGCATCGGGATCACGGGGCAACAGCGCAAACCGCGTGCACCGACGCAAGATCCTGTTCCCCAGGCGCATCAAAACCCACAGGAGATCCCTGGCCAGGGTCAAGAAGAAGAGAAACAGGATAAACACCATGACGGTGTAGAGACCAATGAGCACAGGCTCCCACGTCCCGAACCGGGTGAACCGGTCGATGCGTCGGAGCGCTCCGATCATGAGATAGAGGCCGCCGAGGCCGCCGTAGATGGCATAGCGGGCTGTCCTTGAGAGGGAGAGCATGGAGAAGAGGCGCCGGGCCAGATAATGCACCAGGAGCCCGTAGAGGCCGATGGCGATGGTGAGAAAGAGGATATATTTCCAAAAGGTCATTTCGGACTCCCGTTCTCCACATCATAATCACCCGAATAAATAAGTAAAGAGAGTCCGAATAAATGTGCCACGCATCTGAGGTTCCCCCATTACTCCAATCTCTTCTACAGCATTTTGTACTGTTGATTCCGATTGAGTTTTTACAACGACTCTCCAACTCCACTTTCACCTCTAATACAGTAGAGAAACCATGGAGTTGGAGGGGTTTCCAAAGCGGGTCCGGGTGTCCCGGCGATCGGAGGGTCCCGGGAACCATCGGGTTCCTGGGTCCGCTATCCAACGTGGCGGAATTCCACGTTGGCCGGGTCTGGGCCGGGAAGGCCCAGCAGGGAGGCCAGAATCCTGATAAACTAATATCAGTGGAAGATACGTTGCAATCACTCAACCGGAATCACGAGTACAAACTGGAAGAGAAGAGTGGACGGGAAGAGAAGGGTCACGTTGATCGCCACCTCAAAAGGTGGCGGGAGCTCAGGGGGCGACCACGGGGGTGGGCCTGGCGGTGTCTGTTAATGAGGAATTCCCCAACTGCCCCCGTTCGTTGCTCCCCCAGCAGAAGGGCACACCGGAATTATTGAGTGCGCACACGTGGGTCACTTCGCTGGGCGCGATGGAGACCTGGGTGAACACCTGGCTCAAGAGGGGCACCGTGGCGACGGGAGTCGTCGAGACGATGGTGTCGAAGCTGTTGTTCCCCAGGAGCCCGCTGTCACCGCGTCCCCAGCAATAGACAAGCCCTGTGCTCTCAACCGCGCAGCTCACATCGTGCCCCGTAGCGATCGTTGAGAAGATGAGTCCCCCCACCACCGCAGCGGGTGAGGTGACCCCTTCGCCGGGCCCCTGGCTTCCGATACCAAGCTCGCCATTATCGTTGGCACCCCAGCAGTAGGCCTGCCCCAGTGTGGTCAGGGCGCAGGCGTTGTGGAACCCCATGGCCACGGAGTTGAAGAGGGTCCCCATGGGCAGAGCGGTAGCGTCAATGGAGAGCGGGGCGAGGTAGGCCTGTTCATCGGAAAAACCCCTCCCCAGCTGCCCAAAACCGTTATATCCCCAGCACTGCACAACTCCCGTGGCATCAATGGCACAGGTGGAGAAGGAGGCACCGGCGAACCCGCTCCCGGGAAGGATCGTGCTCCCCAGGGGCACCGGCACAAGGAGGGGACTGAACTCAACGGACCCGGTGTCAATCCCCAGTTGGTAGTTGCTGTTGTTGCCCCAGCACCACAGGTCGGAGGTATCCGTGCGCAGACAGGTGTGATACTGCCCCGAGACAATCTCACGGGGTGCCACGCCACTGGGGATACTGATTTCAATGGGTGTGGGGAAGAGCTGGGATGTGCTCCCGTCAACGGCGTACATGTCACCGTCGCCCCAGCAGAAGACGCGGCCGGCGCTGGTGAGGGCGCAGGAGAAGAAGCCCCCGCTGGAGAGATCCACAAAGAGCTCACCGGCAGCGAGCGCCGAGTGATCAATGAGCGTGGGGAGATAGTGGGGATCATTGTTGACGGCAAAGGCGGTTGTGCCCAGCTGTCCGTTGTTGTTGGAGCCCCAGCACCAGATGCGGCCGTGGGTGTCCAGGGCACAGGTGTGCACCTCCCCGTTGGCCACCTTGACCATACTAAAGCAGTCCGAGGTGTCCCGGCTGCAGCCAATGGTGCAGGAGAGGGCGCCGCCGAAGTACCCCAGCGTCTGGCAGGTCTCCCCGCCGAAATGGTCACCGTCACACTCTTCACCGGTGTCAATTCCATTGCCGTCGCAGGTCCCGAGGATGGTGCATGCGTTAGTATCAAACTGGTCACAGTTTTCACCGCAGACCAGCGCGCCCCCCGAGTATCCCTGGGTGAGACAGGTCTCTCCCCCGAGGCTGGTCCCGTCACACACTTCAAACTCCGTGTCGAGCACATTGTCACCACAGAAGCCGTGGGCTTCGCAGTCGGTCACATCGAAGAAGCACCCCTCCGTACAGGAGAGTGTCCCATCACGATATCCAAGGGAAACACACGTCTGGGAGTCGAGATTCTCACCATCGCATTCCTCGGTCCCTGTTTCCACGTTACCATTGCCGCACATCAGCGAGTTGGAACACCCGGACAGGTTAAACCGGCACACGGTGGGGGAACAGGCCAGAGTGCCCGTGACATACCCCAGATCCTGGCAGGTCATGCCCCCGAGGTTGCTCCCCTCGCAATCTTCGACGGGACTCGCGAGCACATCATCCCCACACACAGGCTGCGTCTCGCAGTCGCTCACATCGAAGAGGCACTCCTGGGTGCAGGCGAGGTTGCCGCTCCCGAGCCCCAGAGAGCTGCAGCTCTGTCCGTCGAGATCGCTCCCTTCACAGTGTTCTCTCTCTTCAATCAGCCCGTCACCGCAGCTTCCCCCGAACTCGTAG
>JAHJLU010000343.1 GCA_018821745.1 Myxococcota bacterium
CGTTGCATTGGCGACTTCGACGTAGGCTTTGAAGCGGGGCACCGTCAGCCCTCGGGAGATTTCGTGTATCTTTTCACTCAACTTTCGCTGGTAGTTCGACTCCCCTTTCCCCGCCCCCGAAACAAAGATCATCTCCATGCACAGCGCGTGCAGCACCCTCCCCGGCTCGCCCAAATTCAGACTGGAGTGAACATACAGCGTTTGCGCGTGTGCGGCCCAGATGGTGTCGACCCACCCGGTACCTGCAGCGATAGCCCCAAACGCATCCACCCGCGCCAGCTCCTCGGAGGAGATTGTGGAGACATCCCGCCGAACGAACCCAAGCCCGCGCAGCCGCAGTCGAAGCCGACGCCACACGAGACGGAGCAACAATCTCCAGCCGTGTTTTGGCAGTCGAACGTTGTAGGTCCGCAGCAGATCATCCAAAACACGGATCCCCTCATCCAGGCGACCCGATCGCATGAGATAATCGCCGGCCTGACGTTGCAACTGGGGAGGATCTGATCCAACCCCCTCATCCAACAGCGCCAGCAGAACCCGGGCAGCCTCCTCGTTTCTTCCGGCCCTGGCCAGTGCCTGGGCGTACCACTCCCGCAAAGCGACCGGCCCCTCCCCCTCTCCCGCGGGGGCCATGGTCAACAGGGTGATGGCCTTCTCCAGATACGCTGCCTCTTGATTGTATGCCAGGGCCGTCTGTGCCTTCCGGGCGGCCTGCTGATAGTACTTGGCCGCCTTGCTGTGCTCCTGCGCCAATTCAAAATGCATGGCGAGCAGCTCCGCGGGCGTGTCCAGTCGGGGTTCCAGACCCTCCGCCAGACGGCGGTGCCATGTCCGGCGAGTGTCCTGCGGGAGTCGCTGCAGGACCGCCTCCCGAACTCGATCATGGTAGGTGTCCACCCTCCGCTCCTTCCCCAAATCCCGGGTTGCGACCAGATGCCCGATGCGCAAGGAGTTTACTACCTCCATACACGCACCCAGTGGACACTCAAGCGTCACCGCGAGAACCGCCAGCGAGAGCGGTGCCCCTGCGATACTCAGCACCTCTATCGTCTGCCGCTCATTCCCCGGGAGCCCTGTGATGCGCGCCCACAGCGCCTCGTCCAATCGAACGGGTTCCTGCGCAGCGGTGTCATTGCTGAGGCTGTGCTGTACCAGCTCCGAGAGAAAGAGCGGATGTCCCTGCCCCTCTCGGACAATGCGCCCGACCACTTCGTTGGAGCAGACCCCCGAACCGAGGTGGCTCTCCCACAGCCCCCGGGCAAGCGCCTGCGATTCCGCTTCGGAGAGCGGCCCCACGGAAATGGATACGGTACCCTCCGGCAGAGTCTCCAGCGTCCGGGCCAGCGACCGCCGCGCCTCCTCCTCACTGGATGAGGTCCGTTGCGCCATCAGCACAAAGGCCGGAAACGCGGTGGCGTCCTGAAACAGCGCCTGAAACAGGCGGTGACTGTCCGCGTCCGCCCACTGAATATCATCGATGAAGAGAACGATCCGCCTCTGTTCAGAGAGCCTCAGGAAGAGCTCCCGCAACGCGTTGAAGGCCAACTCCCGCAGCTCGTATGGGTCCTGCGGCATTTCTCCCGTTATCCCCCGCTGTGACATCGCCTTCACACGGCCCAGCACCGGGAAGAGCCTCAGCAGCAGAGACGCGTTCCGGGGGACCACATGGAAGACCTCTGTGTCGGGCAACTGCAGCAACACCTGTGAGAGGGCATCCACGATGGGATCGAGGGCCTTGAATGAGGCTGTCTCCATCTCATAACAGCGTCCGGAGAGCACCACGGTCCCCTCCTTTGGTCCCACCGTGTGATTCAGAAACTGCCGGATGAGTTCACTCTTGCCCAGCCCAGAGGCACCGTGCACCAATACCGCTCCGGACCCGTAGTCCACAAAGCGCGCGTATTCATTCCTCAGCACCGCCTCCTCGGCGGCTCGTCCCACAAATAATGTCTCCCGGACACAAGGACTTATGGCACTGTGCGAAGGGGCCGAAACGCCCGTGTTGCATGGCAGTCTCGCCAGAATGGCCTCTCCCGTGGGTCGGTCTTCGGGCCGCCGGGCCAGCAACTGTGTACACAACAGCAGCAGGTCGGAGGGCATGCCTGGAGCCAGCACCGCCGGGTCCGGGGCTTCATTGGCCTGTTTCTGCAGGACCACCGATACAAAGGAGCCCGAAAACGGGAACTCCCCGGTGAGGATCTCATAGAGCATCACGCCTACGCTGTACCAGTCGGAGGCTGCTGTCAACGCCTTGGATGCCGCCTGCTCGGGAGACATATAGTCACCGGTCCCGACCGGATAGAAGTTCTCGTGCATCCGGGTGCCATCCGCGGACTCCGTGACGAGCCCGAAATCCATCAGGACCACCCGACCGTGAAAGTCCACCATCACGTTGTCCGGTTTCACATCCCGGTGCAGACGACCGGTGGCATGGAGGGCGAGCAGTCCGTATGTCAACTGCCGCAGAGACTCATACAGCCGGTCCAGGTTTGCGATCATCCCGCCCTCTCGCACCCAGGAAAACAGGTCGGTGCCCTCCACCAGCTCCATGGTGAAAAACCACTCCCCCTGTTTCTCAAACAGCTCGCCGAGGGAGATAAGGTTGGGGTGGCGCAGATCCTGCAGCGCACGAAACTCCTTTTTCAGGCGCATGAGCGCGTCGGGGTTTTCTTCCCGCAGCGTCTTCAGAGCCACAATGCTGTCCAGCTGGCGATCCCGTGCCGCGTACACCACGCCCATGCCTCCGGCGCCCAGGCGCCGCAGGATCTGGAAACGCTCTGTACCTTCAAATGGCACCAAACCAGACTCAAGCATACTCTTCTCCATCTGCCCTCAAGAATACCAGAGCGGCAAAACCGCGGCAATCCATTTGCACCTGCGGTCACACTTTCACTCCCCCCGGTTTCTGTGGAGATGCCATTGTGCTTCGAAGGGTCGCCCCTTTATCTCGTTGCGCAAATCACTCAGTGCCCTGTTGTTGTGCTGCACCAGCCTTCATGGACTGTGCTATTCGCTTATCATTTTAAGTGGTTGCCCTGTTTTCACTCAATACAACTATACAGCCGCCGAGGCCGCAATACCATGGGTCAACCCTGAATGTTTCTGGACACCATCGCATTTCTCCCTTAAGGTGGAGTGGCGACTGTTTTACAAAGTATTGAGGCGTCTGCATCTCGCCTTACCTGCACATAGGGACAGGCTCCACCGGGAGGGTGCACAGCATGGACACACACATTGTACACTTGAGCGATCTTCACATCGGGAAAAATGGTGACAGGGAGATTAATCGGCTCCGTGAGATTGTTGCCCGGATCCCGACCATGGAACCTCTGGCCAACAAACGACTGGTCATCCTGGTCACCGGGGATGTGGTGGACGATGGGGCCAAGTCACAATACAAGGAGGCCGCCGAGCTGCTGCGACCCCTTTACGAGGCTGGGCACCACATGCTGCTCGTCCCCGGTAATCACGACTATGGCTTCCATGGCGACTACGCTCAGGCCAAGCGCTTCAAGTATTTCAAGAAGGCCTTCTATGGGGTCGAGACCATCTCCTACCCCTTCACCAGAATCATCAACGGCCACTACTTCATTGGCCTCAACTCCATGAAATCCGAGACCGGATTTTGGGACGGCCTGCTGGCCGACGGGGAGCTCGGGAGCAGACAGATCAATGATCTCAAGGGGATTCTGAAATCACTGGAGGATCGGCCACCCAACTCCAAAATTATTGTATACCTGCATCATCATCCCTTCCTCTTCCCCGACCTCTCCGTGTGGGAGATACTTGAAGAGAAGATCTTCCATCACCTGAAAGATGGGGATGACCTCATGCACAACATCAAGGGTTCCGTGGACCTGCTCCTGTTCGGGCACCGCCACGACCACCTCGATTTCAGCGTCACCACGCTCACCCATAAGTTCGGGATCCCCCACATCCTCGCCAGTGGAGCGACTACGACCCACTGCGTCGAGTACGCCATGAACGATAGCGGATACCGTGACAAGGAGCATGTTCTTGATGAAGGCTACATGGGGCGGCTCATCGTGATCGGTGAAAACGGCGATATCTCACACCAGAATCTAAATTTCCCCTGTAACTCCTAATGGTATGAATGCCTGGTGGCACGCGAAGGAGCTCCCTGTGGCTCATGCAGGCAGGCCCAACCTGCAGAATTGAGGCCATGAACCCGCAGCCCACCGCCCGTTTGCCTACTCACAGGCGCCTACCCCCAAACCGTAACTAAAATACACGGTCACACAGGACTCGCCGGGGAGGCACTCGTCAAGGGCACCGATGTGGCAGGCTCTCCGGCAGTGACCAATGGGATTGCCCAGCACGCACATGAGCCCCGGCAGGCAATCGTAGGGCACCAAGCAGGCCTCCCCTTCCTCCTGGTAGGTGTCCCAAACCGGGCTGCAAAAGAAGGGTCGGTCGGGATTCTCCTGGTATTCGCAAAAGTACCCGTCCTCGCAGCCCTCGCTGGTCACGGGGTCACAGGTGTATCCCGTGCACCCGATGGTGAAGCGGCAGTGTTGGTCGTCACAGTCCACGGCCCCGTCCAGGTTGTCGTCCACACCGTTGTCGCACACCTCGGTGGTGCAGTAGGCGAGGGGAGCGCAGTCATCGCAGTCGGCAAAGCCGTCGTGGTCGTCGTCACGGCCGTTGTCGCACACTTCCCGCATCTGGTCATCGGGGGTAACAGTGGTGTCTTCCCAGCAGCCCCAAAGGCCCAGGGTCAGCGAGATACATATTACTAAAGAGGTAAGACGAGACATAGAACCTCCCCGGCGGCGGGGTTTCAATACCCGCAATTTCGCAACACGTGGAAAATATCACCATTGGGTTTGATATGAAAATCCTCGCGTTGTCTTCATAATAGAGCGCGCTTCCCGTGCCCTGTCAATTTATAAATGCTTGACAGGGTAACAAGCGGGGAGTACATATATCTATGGCAATATGCCAAGAGCATTTTAAAAAAAAGGAGCGCAAATGAGACATTTATTGCTTTCAATCTCACTGGTAATTCTCTTTGCAGGGTTCGCCTGTGATGATTCCGACGACGGAAACAACACCAATAACGTCAACAATGTCAATAACCTGAACAACCTCAACAACATCAACAACAACACTGACCTGGAGGAGGCAAACTTCTCCTACACTGACGCGCAGTTTGGCACAATGGACTATGACAGTGATTCCAACTACATCAGTTGTCTGGAGGGCGGCGGAACCCTCTGGCTAGAGACCTATCAGACTCCCGGCACCATCGACCACGGGGTCTCCGTCACCATCGGAGATTACGCAGGTCCCGGGGAGTATCATTTCAACTACGACACAGTCTCCACAGGCGACTTCTATATTGACGTATATATTGGATCGTATAAGTACAACTTCTTCTATGATTTCTCACGGCTGGATTTCCACGAGGAGTACTCCGACTGTGCGCTCAACATCACCGAAGCTGACGGCTGGATGGACGCGACGATCTCCTGTATCTTCCTCCCTGCCATGAATACGAGCGCCGACTATGAAGACACACCGGTGGAGTTCCAGCCCTCCATAGACATCACCGGCTCCTTCAGTTGCCTCAAGTAGTCAGAGAATCCTTCAAATACCTTTCATGAGGTCTCAATTGTGTGGGAGAAGCCCGGAGGGACTCCGGACAGATCACTTGTGAAAGGCGCTCTCGTAGCCGACCGTGACGCGTTTTGTCATGGTGTTTCTCATGCTCAGGAAGTTTGTGTTGTCCTTGTCGAAGGGGCAGACCGGGAAGAGGCAGGGATCAAAGCCGTATTTGGAAAAAAAGGCCGGCGCGCCCAACACATAGATGGACTGCTCTCTGATTTGTGGTTGTCTCAGGGCAAATTTGAGCAGCTCAGATCCGAAACCCTGCCGCTGGAACTCCGGCTTGACCGCCAGCGGTGCGAGGTGCAGACCGACGACCTCTTTCCCCACATAGGCGTTCGTGAAGGCGATATAGGCGACGGCCCTGTTAATATGGATCAGCACCCACTCGTGGACTATGTGGTCTCCCCCACTCAGCCTTGAGACCAGTTTCTCCTGCCTGCCGCTGCCCGGGAAGGCGGCGCGTAAAAGACCCGACACCTTGGCGCGGTCTTCCTCGGTCACTGTGCGTATCTTCATATAGACTCCTTTACTGGTCGCGCAAATCGGATCCCCGTGGGATTGGGGAGCTTGTGGCCGCGAGAACCCGAAGCCATGTCAGTGGCCCCGACCGACCACGGGGACAGGATGAGCGGCCCGAAAAGCGCCAAAAGCACGTTGACTGTCATGCGCAGAATACTACATTTGGGGCAGCAGCAGGGAAATATCTCCCGCCGGACTTCACAATTTGGCCTTCCTTCACCTTATACACAGGAGCACTGCGAACGCGCCCGCTTTATGGAGGCCCTCAACGACTGGAGCCGGTTCGGCCCCGAAGACATCATCCCCCCGTGGTTCACCGGAGACATCCAAAACCACGGCGACCTCAAACGAAGTGTCAGCCAACAACCCATTGCCTCTTCGACAGCGCTTTGAATGTCCACAAAAAGCATTTTGGTGAGAAGCCTTCGGCCCTGGCTTAGGGGAGGTCAGGCGGGGGTGGAGTGGCGGGCGCCTGCTCCAGGTGTCTCCCGACCTTGAACAGCGAGAGGAGGGAATACTCCGTGAGGAGGGCTAGCTCCCGAGGGCGCTCCGAGTTTCGGATATGCTCACTCACATGGGTCATCCCTGCCGAGACCAGCCGCAGCGCTTCACCGACGGCTTCCTGCTGCCAGTAGGGGAGCCCCTCCCTTGACTCCCCGGCCATAAGGGTGTTGGCGAGGAAGGAGAGTTCGGCGACGCGGACCGTGTGAATCTCCGGGTTTTGCTCGCGCAGCTCCTGGAATACACCCCTGAGGCTCCCGCTCTCGTCGGCCATGGGAAGCGCTCGCTGGGCACGGCCATGGCGTCCCAAACCCGCTCGCTGAAAGATGGCGTTTAAATGGGCAATGGACTGTTCCCCCCGGGGTGAGGGTCTGAGATCCCGGAAATAGCTCCGGGAGACGGGGTCGTCCTCTTCGGAGAGGAGCACCTCAAGGGGCGTCACCTCGCAATACTTCAGGAAACTGCGCGCCTGGGACGGAGAGATATAGCCTGCCTCGGCCCTCGCCTCCTCCCTGGTCTGCCCCACATCCTGCTCCAGCATCTCAGCGTTGGTGAGGAGCTCGTGCAGCCCCCCGCTCTCTTCCCGCTGCTCCTGGGAGACCCAGGCAAGACGTTCGAGCAGCTCTTCACAGTAATAGGGGTCGAAGGAAGCGAGGTGGACAAGGATCTCCATGGCGCTCTCCCACCCGTACCCTCCGCCGAAGAGCAGGAGCCACCTGTCCAGCTCGAGGGCAAAGCAGGACTCCATAGCCTTCTCAATGAGGGCGCGTGAGTCCGGGTCGTGGTCATACTCCATGCCCACGGTGAGGCTCTCCAGATCAAACACGTGAACAATCTTTGAGAGGGCCAGAATTACAAACTCATCATCCATGGAGACAAGACGCCGCGCCGCGTCGGCCGGTCCAAGCTCTGAGAGCACTTCAAACCACAGATGCAGACGGTTCAGATCGAGCTCCTCGGGGAGACCCGCTCCAGCATCGTTCCAAAGGTCTTCATGGGCGAGCTCCATGAGTTGTTCCCGGGTCATGAGCGCCATGAGGGGCGCCGACTCCTCAAAGCCCGTATGGTCTAAAAGCTGCTTCAGTTCGGGGCCCTTGAGCCCGCCAAAGCGCTCCACAAGCTCCTGGTCGTGAAGGATGAAGGTGATGATGTCCAGGGAGGGTGAGTGGCTGAGGGGTATCAGTGACATGGGGGAGAATATAGGTGAGCCGGCCCCTGATTTTCAAGCCCGAATTCATAATCCTTCTAAAACAGTCGCAAATATCCAGATATTAACAGTCACAACCAGTGGGATACATATGGATGAGAAGAGACCAGAGCACAGAGTAACGAGGCGAAAGCCAGAAGACCCGGTATGCTCTACAGCAATCGTGATGGCCTTGCGATCATGGAGTCAGCCGACGTGAGGCGGATTTTTTAACCGGTGGGGCGGGACTGAAAGGGACGAAGGGAGCTCCCTTTTCGAAGGCCTTCAGCAGGGACGTAAGCTCCTTCCCTGCTTTGGGGAGCTTAACCCAACCTCCGACCGTATATCCTTTGGGAAGCTTGGGAGCGAGTCGTTTCAGGAATGCAGGGGGACGTTGGTTTTTAAGGCCCATGAATTCTACAGCACTGAGACGTATCACCACCTTCCGCTCAGGGGTCTCCCCAAAGGGAAAAACTTCAGTAAACTTGCTTCCTGGTTCGCTGGTCCTTGAGACGTATTCTCTAACGCTAACCCCATAGGTCAACTCCAACTGGATCCTGTTTTTCTTCCCCGCAAATGAGAATCGGGCGTCGGTGAGCTTCACCGCCTTAAAGATAGTCTTCCCCAAGGTGCCGTCCGTGAATTTTTCTGTCCCTTCGTATTTCGCTTTCGCCAGCTTCTCTGCCTTTGCCGTCGCAGCCTCAACAGAGAAGAGGTCCTTAAGTACCATGGCATAGGTCTTGTTCACCTCGAGGAGATGGAACTCGCTATCCTTGAAACTCTTGCGTTGAAAATTTCGTTCTTCATCGTACCCCATCCCCTGTTCCCATGCTTCGTGATTGGTCAGCAGAATATACGGGCCAAAGCTACCCGTGATGCAGATTTTGTTTTTATACTGCATCATCCGTGAAAAAAACCGCGTGGTGATGGAGGTTATGGCCTTTGCCTTTCCCGTGGCAAGGTTAAGCACTTCTGGAACCACGACCTCATGCTCCTGAGTAACCCCCTCCCAGTCTGTGGCCTTCATATTCGTGAAGTTCTTTTGAACCTTGAACAGCTGGTGGTCAGTGACGAGATAGATCCCCTCGCGTTTATTGATGATGGTCACGTTGGCAGGAGTCTGCCTCAGGAGATAGGTGCCCATCATCTGCTTTTTGATTGCGCAACCATCCTTGACCACCCACACGAGGAACTGGTCTCCAACCGGTGGGGCTGCCTTCTTTGGCAACGCGGGTTTGAGCTGCTCCTTCACCGGAGCGTGGGAACTCCTCTTGGCACAGGAGCAGAGCAGGAAGGCACTTAACAAAATTCTGAAACCGGTGTTCATCTGATTCCTCACTTTCATGCAGTGTTATAATAATACATCTTACCGCTGACTTGGCAAGCCCCCAACTCGGACCACCACCCCACATCGTGGGGAGCGCCAGGCCGAGTATGCGCAACGGTTTTGTGGCGTGTGCATGGATATTCCATTAATGTATTGACAAACATGGATTATTTCGTATTGAATCATGTACTACGGAGGTTTCCATGATACGCGTAATTCTTCTCTCGGGTCTCCTTGCTCTCTATGCTCTCCTCTCCGGCGCCTGTGCAGGCGAGAG
>JAHJLU010000344.1 GCA_018821745.1 Myxococcota bacterium
GTAATAAAACGAACAGCCCCTGAAAAAACACCGCCTGTCCCAACCGTTCCGGAACACGACGGATCGAAAAAACCCACCCGCCCACGTCTTCCCGCCACAGTCACACCTCCACCCGTTACATTCCCCGCAGCACGGCAACCGACCAGCGTATCCCCGTAGCGGCGGTACCCTCAGGCATTTTACCGCCCACAACCGACACCGGCACAGTTCTTTTGTCGTTTCTCCGAAAACACCTTGATTTTCTGTCAATAATCAAAAATGCATACCGTTGCACGCGTCCGGGAATCCCCTGACTCCTCATGGTCCCACCGGGTGTTTTTCAACGGGATTTCAGGGCTTTGCTCCGGAGCCAACTGCCCCAAAACACACTTCGGACACCTTCCCTCTGTTCCCTGAATCACCCACCGTCCGCACCTCCAGGTCCACATCTCGGATGCGTTCATACTCCCCGTTCACTGCTGTGAAGGGCGACCTCACCTGCATCCTCATTTTCAGGGACAGGCGATGAAAACAACCCCATACTTCACCGGATAATCCCCCCCGGGAGAACGATACGCGTGCCGCCTGGGGCCCCACACTGACAAGCGCATATGTCACGGGGTCTGCCCGCTCCTTCCCCGTGGAATGAACAGACCAGGCAGCTCCCCTGCCCAGCGCCTCCCCGGGGAAGGCGACCACCATGCTTCGAAAAATCCCCTCCACCACCTGCGTCATCTCTCCGGTCACCCACTGCATGGAGCTGGGTGCCGCCCCGTCAGTCCTGGAGAGCACACCCTGATGGTCTATCCAGAACCGACGTGTTAATCCTGTCAACTCCATTCCCTTCTCCATGGCATACACAAGGGACCTGAAGTCAAAGAGCTTCGCTTTCCCCGGGAGTTCCCGGACAAAAAATGTGCGGCCTTCCAATTTGACAGCGCCAAGACGAAAGGAGAGTACCAACCCCCGCGCCAATAGCCCCGTCTCCAATGTGCCGTCGAAATGCCCCTGCCTGGTGGAGGCCAGGGTCAGGCTCCCCTTTTTCACTGAAGTTTTAAGCAGCAACTTCATGATAGCCTTGTGCCCCCCCTTCCCTTCAGAGCCCCAGGAGAGATTGTAGAAGGGAGCATGCCCCCGGCTACCGAGGACCACCCGCGATGTGACAACACCGGCACCGGTGGCCTGCTTCTGCATAAGCCCCGCTATCTCCGGATCTATCTCCGGTGCTGCGGAATCCTCTACCGCAACCACAGCGCTCCTGGCGCTGCCCAAACCAGAAGCACTTGTGAAGCGGGACATGCTGCCACCGGACTGTTTCTTTTCCGGAACGCCGGTCACAGGAGACTCCCCACTCTTCTCCCTCCGACCGCATGCCACCACGAGAACGATGAAAACTAAAATCTTCACTCTGTTCATAATTCCATCCTTGGCGCCACAATACCCCAGGAAAGGTCCGCAGCCAAGACTTTCCACTCTCGTCAAGGCATTGTTTTCACACAAATCACGCCGCCATCCAGGGTATTTTTTCCTGAATAAAAACTTTTCTTCATTTTTTTTTCAATCGCCCCTTGAATTGTGACATAAAACTGGGTAAACATCTTGGTTCCCAGAATGGTCCACCAATCAGCAGTCCTCTGAAATCCGCAAGGATTTTAACTGGGTAGTTTCGTACCACTTTATGTACTGGATAAAGTGACATTGTCCATAACCCGGCTCCTTATCGAGCCCAGGGAGTGTCCATGGCCTACAGACTCACGCCGGAGCAATCAGCGAGAAACCTGATACAGCTTGCTGTCGACAGTTTTAAAAAGGAACCGGGGGAGACCCTCCCCATAATGTCCCTTGCCTCTGAGTGGGACGATAACCAGACCGATACTGAAGCCTTTGGCGAGGGTATCGATTTCGCCCTGCAAAATGGATGGATTACCGTGGAAAGCACCAACTCCCTCCCTCTTTACACCCTGACCCGTGCCGGGTATCAGCGCCGCTGAAGACCCTCCATATTCCCGCTGCCCAGGCAGCACCCACTGGATTTTCCACAAAACAACAACCGGGGCTTTGCATGAACCGCTCACTGTTTACCATGAGCTGTGGTAAGATGTCTCACCCCAAAGGAGACTCCATGAACGGAAAAATCCTCTCTCTTTTCTTTTTCACCTGGTTGATTGGCTCTTGCAGTGACACTGCCTCCCAAACATGGGGGGATCCCATCGAGTGGCCCACGGTGACCCCATCGGGGATAGCCCCTGCCGAAATCGTCATGGGAAATCGGTTCTATGTCGATCCCGAAAACGGCGACGATAACGGGGACGGCTCCATGGAACACCCCTGGCAGAACCTCCAGTTTGTCATCGATAATTACGTCTCGACCTATGAGCCGGCACAGTTTCCGGCCGACGACAATACTCCCCTTGTGGAAAAAAACGCGGACGCCCCGGTTAAAGCCTACGACGCCATCATGCTCCGGGCCGGATTCCATGGTCCCCTGACCCTCGAGCGCGCAAGGAATGAGGGGTTCATCACCATCTCCGCCGTTGAGGGAGAGGAGGCGGTCGTCTCCCGAATTCATATCATCGGCTCCTCCTACTGGAATATCTCAAATATCACTGTCTCCCGGGAGTACACATCCGATTTCGAAGGCAACGATCTGGTGGACATCACCTCACACAACTGGAGTGGCCCCACCAGCTATATCAACCTGCAGAACACCCTCATCCAGACCGCGGCCGACAGTTCTGGCTGGACCCTCACCGACTGGAACGAGCTCCCTGCCAACGGGATTGCAATCTCCGGCCACCACAACAGAATGGAGGGCTGTCACCTGAAAAACATCAACTTCGGGATCTCCGTCACGGGCAATTTTAACGATATTATCGGCAACACGGTGGAAAACTTCGCAGGTGACGGTCTGCGCGGCCTGGGTTCCGATCTGCTTTTTCAGGGCAATGTGGTGAAAAACTGTTACGATGTCAATGAGAACCATGACGACGGCTTCCAGTCCTGGGCCGTCGACGGGGTCCCTCCCCGGCGGGTCATCCTCCGGGGCAACGTTTTCATCAACTACGAGTCACCGGATCAGCCCTTTCTCGGGAACCTGCAGGGGATAGGCTGCTTCGACGGCTTCTACGAGGACTGGCTCGTGGAGAACAACCTTGTCATCGTGGATCACTGGCACGGCATCACCTTTCTCGGAGGCAGAAATGTTCAGATTATCAACAACACTGTCGTCAACCGTGACGCCCGGAGTGAGCTCACTCCCTGGATACGCATCGGTCCCCACAAGGACGGACGCTCCAGCCAGGACTGCGTCATCCGCAACAACATCGCCGTCAACTCCTTTATTGCCGACAACGACACTATCAGCGAGGGCAACCTTCTGGTGGGTGATGACGATCTCCCCCTGTGGTTTGTGGACTTCGAGAACCTCGACTACCACCTCGTGGCGTCCCCTCCCGTGGACGCCGGGATCTCCACCGATGCCCCGGCTCAGGATCTCGACGGCAATCCACGCCCGGCAGGCCAGGCGGTGGACGTGGGCTGCTATGAATATACCCCATGACCTGTGGACCAGTTTTGGCCCGGTCGCTTCTCCCCCACCCCCACTGGATTCTAATATTTCCTTATTATTCAAGGGATCTAAAAAATAATCTCCCGGACTCGCGAATTTGGGGTAAAGCATAAGCAGTGGAATTTTCCGCCGGAAATGTAACATGGATCGCATAGAACGGTACAGACAACTCCTCGAGCGGCACGTACGCGCCAACAACGCCCCCGCGGCAGCCCGCGTTCTTGAGCGCATGGCAGAGCTTTACAGCGCCCAGAAAAATTCCGAACAAGCCCACATACACAGGGAGCGCGCCATGAACATCCTCAACGCCCTTCCTTCTTTCGCCCCCGATGACTCCTCCCATGACTTGATTGCGACTATCCTGCCCTTCCCCGACCATCCGCAGACCCACCCCTCGGAGCCAAGAGGCTCCATGGTGACGGTCGATTTTGAGAAGAGCCACCTCATGCGAAGGATCCACGCGGGCGATCCTCCCGGCGGCCCCCACATCATTTGCTACAAGGGGCCAGGCCATGACGACAAAACGGGAGACAAGCCTCCTGCTCCCCAGCCACTGCGCCTTTACCGTCACCTCACACACGAAGCCAACCGCCTGCGTGCCCTCGGGGTGTGGTTCATTCGCAAAAAAGAGTGGGAACAGGCCAGGGAGTGTCTGCTGCGTTCTGCGGACATATCCCGTGAGATCAACAGCGTCAAGGCCCTTGCCCATACCCTGTGGTTCCTGGGCCAGGCATGTATTGGACTCGCTGAAGACGACGAGGCCCACGAAACGGAGCAAGAAATCCACGAGGTAGTCAGTTCTCTCAAGGACCCACAGTACCATTATCTCGCCCGCCTCCTCACCCTGAGGCTGGCCCTGAACCGTGACGACGCGCTTCAGATTGTCGTGGCCTTCGCGGGGTTTGTGAAGATAGCCGAGGAGACACCCCGTGCCTTCGTCTTCTCCCATCCTCCCTATGCGACTCTCAAGTCTCTGGTGGACTATTTTATCGCCCTGCGTGACTTTACCATGGCAAAAGAGGCGGTGAATCAGTTGAAAAAGCTGGCGAAAAACCCTGCCCCCCCAGCGTCCCCCTGAGCCTGCGAAAACTGCATCAATCCAACAGCTCCCTGAGGTAGACCCCCGTGTAACTGTGGGGATTTGAAGCCACCTGCTCCGGGGTCCCCTGAGCCACCAGACCACCACCCCGCTGTCACCCCTCGGGGCCAAGGTCAATAACCCAGTCTGCGGTCTTGATCACGTCAAGATTGTGCTCGATAACCACCACAGTGTTGCCCTGATCCCGCAACCGGTTGAGGACCGTGAGCAACATCCCGATGTCCTGAAAATGGAGGCCGGTGGTGGGTTCATCGAGAATATAGAGGGTGCGCCCCGTATCACGCTTGGACAACTCACGGGCAAGCTTGATACGCTGCGCCTCTCCCCCGGAGAGTGTCACCGCGGACTGGCCCAGGGTGATATACCCAAGCCCCACCTGGATCAGGGTGTCGAGAACTCCGCAAATCCTCGGCTGTGCGCTGAAAAGTTCACGGGCCTTGTGCACCGGGAGATCAAGCACCTGCGCAATGGAATGCCCTCGATACAGCACCTCCAGGGTCGCGTCGTTGAACCGCCGCCCATGGCAGGTCTCACAGGGAACATACACATCAGCCAAAAAGTGCATCTCCACTTTAATGAACCCGTCACCGTGACAGGCTTCACAACGCCCGCCCCTGACGTTGAAGGAAAATCGGCCCTTGGAATACCCGCGAGTCCGGGAGTCGGGCAGCTGGGCGTAAAAATCACGGATGGAATCAAAAACCTTTGTGTAAGTGGCGGGGTTGCTGCGCGGCGTCCTCCCGATGGGGCTCTGGTCAATGTTTATCACCTTGTCGATATGCTCCAGCCCTTCAATCCCTGCGTGGTCCCCCACCGGCAGCGTCGCATGGTAGAGCCTGCGCGCCAGCGCCGGGTAGAGAATCTGATTCACCAGGGTCGACTTCCCTGCTCCAGAAA
>JAHJLU010000345.1 GCA_018821745.1 Myxococcota bacterium
CCCGAGGGACAGCAGACCAAGATGCCCATCATCCATCGCATGGCAAAAAGGATCAAGAAGGCCCACTCCTGGGCCAACGCCAAGACCAAGGAGCGGCTCCAGAAGCTGGCCCGGCATATTCCGAAAAAAGCCATCACCGTGCAGGATCTGCCCGGGTGGATCAAAAACCGGTTCACGGAAAAAGACGGAACCCTTGGAAAATTTCTCTACCTCTACCCAAAACGGGAGACATGGAATGCCTGGGAAGCGGCGGTGTTCAAAGCCCGCTACGGCACCTTCAACCTTAAAAAGCTCCCTGGTGCCCATGATGACGCGGGGATCGTGAGGGCCGCCAGTTCTTCGTTTATTCTGGTGGACATCATCAGAATCGTCAAACGTGAGGGTGTCCGCATCTTCCTGGCGGCACTGGTGCTGGTGTTCCTTTTGCTCCTGCTTGATCTGCGCTCCCTGCTGAGTGCTATCCTGGTGGCGCTCCCCCTGTGTATCGGGCTCTTATGGACCGCCTCCCTCCTGCCCATCCTGGGACAACGCCTTGGGCTCTATAACATGGTGGTGCTCTCCACAATTGTGGGTGGCGGGATTGATGCTGCGGTCCACCTGTACCACAGCCTCAACGAGCGGGGAGTGGATCCCCGGGTGGCCACCTTCCGGACGGGGCTCGCCGTGAGCGTGGCCTCCCTCACCACCATGGTGGGGTTTGCGGGAATGATGGCCGCGGACCACGGAGGTCTCTCCTCCATCGGCCGCCTGGCAACGGTGGGTATACTCGCGACCCTCGTGGCGGCCCTGGTTTTTGTGCCCTCGGGATTTTATCTGTTGCGCTGGATGAAAAAAGGTACGAATATTCAAGTTGAACAAGAGGATTAATTGTTATGGAAGTTTCCACTTTTGAAGAATGGCGATCGAACCTGATACCCTTTTTGGCCCGCTGGGAAGAGCGGATGAGCACGGTGATCCGGCAGGACAACGTCATGGAGTTCTTTCTCAATAACTTCTGGGGTGATTTCGAGCTGGAGTTCGACCAGAATATCAAGGGGAACCTTCCCCAGGCCATCCGACCGATTCTGGCCCATGGCGACGGCAAGAAGGTCGTGACCCACATGGTGGCCCTCCTGGACCTGAAAAAGAACCTGGACACGGCCCTCGACGGTGAGGCCTCCCTCTCTCCACGGGACTATTTTCTCTCCATGGTGGAGCACTTCTCCTCCATGAAGAGCGCTCTGGAAAGGGTTGTTGTGATCGAGCCCACCCAGAATGTCTCTCTTGACGAGGTCCTCGTGACCGAAGAGCCTCTCCAGGTGGGGGACGATATGGTGGAGCAGGTGGTGGATATTGGTGAGCACGGCGAGAAGCTCATGGAGAGCAAGTTTGACAGCATGTCCATGAACACCGCCCGCAAGAACAACCCGTTGAAGAAGACCCGACAGATGGGCACGGGATCCGGGCCTGTTGTTCTCCCAAAGTCAAGAAAAAGACAGAATAAGAACAGTGAGATGTACGATTCTGGCCTCCACCGGCTCGACCCGGTGGTCTCGGGTCCCATTGTCTCCCTTGCGGGTCGAAAGAAACGGGAGAGCGAGCGGGTAAACACCAAAAACTCGCCGGTCTCCGGTCTCCATCAGACCGAGAGCATTGTCTCCCTCGACTCCAAGCTGCTCAACGCCTTCCGCAACGCCATCAATCGTGTGGGGAGCGGTGGCGGGGATCCGGGAGAGCGGGAGCTGCTGGAGAATCTGGCGCTGCAGTTCTTTACCCACAATCCCCAGAACCCGGACAATATCGTTCAGGAGATCAAAGATCTCGATGATCGGCTTGCCATCATCGGCGGTGAGGAGGGTGAGTTCAAGGTGGAGGCGGTGATGGTGACGGACCGCCTGAGCAACCTGTTGCACCGGGAGGTTGAGGCGATTACGGCCATGGCCTCTCCCCAGTTTCTGCGGATTATTCTCTCCGGGATCGAGGAGAAAGACGGGCACGAGGGGGAGTACCGCTCCTTCTCCCTGCAGTTCTCCACCAAAAAACGGGTCATCGGTTTTCACAAGGGTGAGCTGCGCTTTACCCTGCTCTACTATCCCCGGGTGGTCCGTCTGGCGGTGAAGGCCACGGGCGTGCCTCGCCTCGCCCCCCCATTCTATGAGGGAGAGGCGACCATTCTGCTGGACTACAACGAAAAAAGCGACACGGTCCTCACGGGATTTGCCCTCCGCGCCCTCTCCAGTTTCATTGAGCAGGTCATCAGTTAGCGTTCTCAGGGAATTTTTTTTTCGTGGATAATTTTTTTCATTTTCACAGGGGTATTTGGCTGGCATAGTTGCTGTTATGAAACACATAACAGCTATCGTCGTCTTCATGAGTGCCAGTATGTTGGCGGGTGTTTTTGGCGGATGTACTCCTGCGCCTTCATCTTCATCAGAGCCAAAGGGAGCGCTGCCGCAGCCCCCGGTCACAGACAAGAGCAAGGTAACACAGAAGAGTGCCGTGGTCTGCCCGCTGCTGGGGGTTGACGCCAAAGGTGATCCCTTCGATGCGTGTCTGGCTTCCTTCAGGGGGTTGAACAGGTGCATCAATCGTCCGGAGAAACTCTCGAAAAAGATACGCAGCACCTGCGCTTTTGCTGCAATTATGAACAGCAGCGCCGAGCGTTTTCTCTCCCAGTGTGTTGCCCGTTTTGATTACGTCTGCAGCTCCTATTCCGCCTGTAAAAAGCATATCCACGATGTTGCCAAATTAGAAGCCGCTGCCCTCGAGTCCCCCTCTGCCAGTGAAAATCCCGCATCCAAAAGCCACAAAATGTGCGGTCGCGCTTCAATAATTTTAAACACCTGTCTCTCCAAAAGGGATGGTCCCGTGGAGCTGCCCCAATCCTTCTCCACCACTTGTGCCAGGTGGATCACAAAAAAGGTTCCCCACTACGAGGAGATGATTTCCTGTATTGTGCGGGCCAATGACTGCTGCAGCTCGGTCCAGCGGTGTCTCCGTGCTGGCTATGGCGATATTCTGTCCAAGTATCCCAAACAGATGGCCACGGTTGATGCCCAGATGGAGAAGACCACAAAATATTTTTCCGACACCTGCAAAAAGAACATTCCACTGCTCAAGGGGTGCCTCGGGTGGAGCGATGCCCAAATCCCCGGGCAGGTCGCGTACTGTGTCACACAACTGGGGAGCGGAAACAGGGCCTATGTCAAGTGGTTGCAGTTTGGTATCAAGGGGGGGGCAAAGGGCTGTCAAAAACTCCGTCGAATCCCCCGGCCATAGTCTTGGCACGGGTAATGTAGATACTGCAGGATACAGCGGCGCTCTTTATTTCAAGTCTGTTCCAATAAATCTTGAGCATGAGAATCAAAAGAAAACCGGACATGCGCCTCGACAGGTTGTTTCGCCTTACCGTGTGCGGTTCCTGAACATCATAGGATTGCTACCACTGGTTTCGTTATTGGTCTGAAGAGAGTTGGTGGCGCTATTTGCCGTGACATCCGCCGGAGCCGCAGCCGCATTTTTTTGCTTCGCTCAAGGGGCGTTTGAGCAGCGGCGTCTTTTCTTCCATCAGTGGCTTTGCTGCCGGGGGCGCGCTTTCCAGGTCCCTTTTGTCCAGCTCCCGCAGCAGCTCCTCGCGGGCAGCACAGGTCAGCGAGTCCATATTGGCCGACAGGACAAGAAGCTCATCATCACTGAGCGTCCCGTAGGAGACAGTGACAGGGGGAGTGGAAAACCAGGAGGAAATAATAGATCCGAGGCCCATGGGTGCTCCTTAGGAAAAATAGTGTTCAGCTAATTCTAGGTCGGGAATCCAGAAATGCAAATAGTCAGTGGGGACAGACAATACCGAAATGCTGGGTTTCTACCCCTCTTTTGAAAAAAAATGGACAAATATTTGCCCAGCTATAAATATTTTATTCTGACTGGTGTATAGTGGAGGAAGGTGAACTCATGATCGCTATGTTCTGGATTCTGAGCTGTTTTTTTGCGCAAACCACCGGGGCTCCCCTCCTGCCTCCGCTGCCTGTCACGGGGTACGAGCGGGTACCAAAAAAAAGCGTACCCGTGAAATTGAAGAAAAAAAGGAAAAAGAAATTCGGGATGGAGATGGGCGTGAACTATGACTATTCCCGGCTGGGGGGGTCGGATTTTCATGGTGTGGCATGGAATCTGGGGTTCTTCAAGCCACAGAGCTTCGGGTTCAGTTACGGTATCGCCTATGCATTTGAAGAGGGGACAAAGCGCTGGGACATCCGCTTCAAGGTTGGTCTCAGTTACAACTGGTCCCAATCGAGGGACCTCATGTACTTTGCGCACATGGGGTATTCCTTTGACATGATCTCGCTGCCCCTGGAGTACATCACCTCCCAAAAAGATCAAGTCCAGCACGGCTGGTACGGTTCCGTGGGTCTTCGGTACCGGCTGGCGGGGTCACTCTTTCTCTATGGCGAGGGCGCATTCATGGACTACTATGCCTTTGCCGAACCGGGGTCCCGGGGAATCATCCCCAACCAGCGGGGTTTCTCCGTGGCCGCGGGGCTGTCATATATTTTCATGCTGTAAGGGGGTGCGGGTGGGTATTTTCACACCCGATCCTCAGGAGATACAATGAAATATTCAAAAATTCCGCATATTCTTGTTCTTTTACTGTCGCTTTTATTTCTTCTGTCCGGGTGCAGATACCGGGGAACCCAGCGGGTCGTCAACCACTGCGAGAACAACAAATGCCCCGTCTGTCACAGCGACGATGACTGCCGCATCTTGTCCCAGCCCTGCTATAAGACCGCCCAGTGTGTGCACCGGAGCGTTCAACTGCAGTTTACGGCCATCGGGTGCCACAAGGAGTATCGGGTGCCCGGCAAAGAGAACTGTCTGTGCATCAAGGGGATGTGTCGTAATCCCCAGTAGTCTCCCGGGGTTTATTTTTGGAGCGCTTCAGGGGGCGATGCAGTATCCCAGCAGGCAGATTTCCCCGGACATCATGCAGAATTCTTCGTTGCCCCAGTCCCAGCATCCGTTGGAATCCTGGACACACTCGTAGGCGTAGTAGAGCATGGTGCAGGTTCTGTCCCCGCTTGAACACTGGTTGTCGCACTGGCAGGAGCCATTGGAACAGATCTTGTCGCTAAAAGTACAGTCGGTGCCGTTGACCCAGCCGTAGCAACCCGTGGCCGTTATCTGGCAGTTCTGCACCAGGTTCCCGGAGCAGCGGGTCTGCCCTGCGGTGCAGGCGTTGGTGCACTGATCGGCGCAGACGGCGGTGCCGGAGCTCTCGTTGCAGATCTGAGAGGTGAGGGAGCAGTCGGTGCCGTTGGAGTAGACCATGCAGCCGTAGGAGTTGGCGCTGCAGGTCTGGATAAAGGTGCCGTTGCACTGGGTATCGGTGAGGCCGCACTCATTGGAACACAGGCACTGACCGCCGGAACAGTACTGGCCCTGGGTGGTGCAGTCGACATCTTCCTGCCAGTCAAGGCATCCGGAGGTTCCCATGGTGCAAATATGGAGCATGTCACCCAGGCACATGCCCTCGTTGGGCGTCTCACAAGCGTCGGTGCAGGGGGCCGTGCAGGTGGCGGTGGTCTCTTCGGCGAAACACACCTGACCGCTGGCGCTGCAGTCCGTGGTGTCGGACCACTGCATGCAGCCGTTGGCTCCCGAGGCGCAGGTCTGGGCGATGTTGCCCAGGCAGCGGGATGCCCCCTGGAAGCACGCGTCGGTGCAGGTGTCCACACACTCGGCGGTATTGGAAGAGTCATCGCAGACCTTGCTCGAGTTGGTGCAGTCCCCGGTCTCTACCCACTGGAAGCAGCTATTGGAGCCCTGCTGGCACTGCTCGATGGCGTTCCCGTTGCACCGACTGAAGGTCTGGTAGTTGCACTGATCCACGCAGGAACCCGTACACCCGTTGAGATCAAAATGGCAGGCAGCATCGCACAGGAGCGTGCCTTCTCCCGCGTTGAGGGTTGAGCAGCTCATTCCCCCAAGGTTGATCCCGTCGCAGTGTTCCGCCGTGTCGATATTGCCGTTGCCACAAAGTTCGGCGGGGTCACAATCCTCGATACAGTTGACGGAGTTTTCCCCGGCTTCACAGCTGCCGTTGCCGCAGACTGCCTCGGAGGGGCAATCGGCGGGGCAGGTGGTGGGATCTTCGGGAGCGGTGCAGATTCCATCCCCGCAGGAGGCCTCTGAGGCTCCTTTGGCGCAGGAACCAGCCATGAGCATAATGAGGACTGCCAGAGAGAAGGGGAGAATTTGCCTGAGTTTCATGGGGAGACCTCCATTGCCTGTGTATGGTAAATATAGGGGAGATCTGTCAGGGGACAAGGAAAAAAAGTGAGCAGGGCGGTAATAATTTTTGTGGCGTGGAGTGTCCAGGGGAGGAAGCAATCTCCCGTGGAGGAAAAATTTTGGATGAAAAAAAAGCGCTCCGCAAAATGGAGCGCTTTGATCGGGTCAGGAGAAAATGGGATTCTTCAGGTCGTCGGGGTGGAGCAGATCACGTTCGGTGGCCACATGCCAGAAGGAGCTGTCGATGGCTCCGTCGCCGTAGGTGTGTTTTTTGCCATGGTTGAAGGGACACCACCAGTTCTCCACAATTTTCACCAGGTAGGCCAGGTAGGAGAAGGTCGCCACGGAGAGGGGGCAGTAAAGTTTGCAGTTGAAGAGCCAGAACAGCTTTGTCTTGCAGACCGCTGCCACAATGGGGCTGCGCGTGTCTCTGAGGACAATCTGGGTGTTATAGTTGTAACGATGGGTCGCCCAGTCGGGGACAAAATCCCAGTATCCCTTGATGTTCATTCCCCCCACCAGTGAGAGGTGCGTCTTCACCGCGAAAATAGTGGGAATCAAGAAGGGGAGGGTCATGATAATGGGGAGGTAGATCAGGGGAACTCCCAGGAGCAGTTTCCACGTTGGCTGGTTGTTGTAGTTACACCCGATGTGAGGGCGCTGCGCCATTTCTGTGAGGTCAACCGGGGGGAGGGTGGGTTCGTTGAATCCCGAGGCGGCGGGGTCGCGGAAGATGGCGAAGGGGGGCAGCTTCCGGGTGATTTTTTCGATGAATGCGGCGACTCCACCCAGGAGGGGACAGGAAGAGCCCTCTCGGAGGCAGGGGAATTTTTCGGGGATTCTGGAGAACAGGGCTACTGCGCGGGAGAAGAGGGAAAGCATAAATGACTCTTTCGTTAACGGGGTTGTCCCCGTGGACTGAATAGTCAGTTTTATATCACAATGGTGACACAACTGTGACAAAATTATCACGCGGTGCGTCAATTAATACCCGGCAGGGAGGAAAGTGTATTTTTTCCGGTGACAGTACTGTAGTTTGGTGCTTAATTAGTGTGGACAGCCCGCAAGGATAACGGAAATAGGAGATAGCCATGCTTGAGCTTTTAGGAAGACTCTTTCGACGGGAGAGTGACGGCGTTACACTGGATGGTTACGTCCAGATGGAACGTGAAGCGCTGGTCGATGTGATATTGCTGGCCATGTATGCGGATAAACACTTGGCTATTGAAGAGCAGCGGCTCATGAAGAGAGAGACCGCCAGCCTCCAGTGGAAATCTGTTGTCCCCCTGGAAAATTACGTCCATGAAGCCACCTCAAAGGTGCGTAAAGCCATGGAAAGTCCGGCGCTGAAGAAGGAGCTGCTGCGTTCCATTCAGGAACGGTTCTTCAGTTCAGAGTCGAGGGCGCGGGCCTTTGAGCTGTGCCAGGACATGCTCCTGGCCGACGGGATCAAGACCACAGAAGAGATAGCCTTTCAGGAAGAGCTGCGTGAGTATCTCGGGATTGGTCACGAGAGCTCCCACTGAGTTTTTTTCTATGAAAGTGCTGGCAGGGGAAGAGCTGTCCGTTGAGAGATGCGGGGATGGTCAGTCTATGGAGATGAGTTCGTATTCGGCAGTGCCCAGTTTGATGATTTTGGCGTATTCAAACTGGACTTTGGGGCTCACGCCTGTTTCCTTCTTGAAGGCGTCCTCGCATTTGTGCTGCTTGTTCACCAGGTCGAAGGAGGCCTTGTCGATGGCGACCATGTCGGTGGAGGCCAGGATCCCGATGTCCTTGGTGAAGGGAATCTGGGGCGTCCGTTTGCAGTCGCACCCACGGGTGATATTCTTGAGGACATTGATATAGACCATGTTCTTGTGCATGGAGATGGCTTTTGCGTACTCTATCAGCCGCTCGTGGAACACATTCTTCTTGGTGGATTCCCAGGGGACCTGGAAGAGCTGGAGCGGGCACACGCCAATGCAGCTCCCGCAGCCGATGCATTTCTTTTTGTCGATCTTCAGTGGGTCCAGGGTGATGGCGTCAACGGGACACTCCTTGACGCATTTTTTGCACTTGATGCATTTTCCAGGGTTGACGATTTTCGGGATCCCCGTTGCGTGCAGTGCCATTTTACCGCCGATGGAGGCGAGCCCCATGGAGACGTTCTTGATGGCGCCCCCGAAACCGGCGCTGCCGTGACCCTTGAAGTGGGAGAAGATGACCAGGGAGTCATATTTGTCGATCCCCTTGCCCACGCGCACATTTTTGTAGTGCTTGAAGTTCACGGGCAGCTCCAGTTGGCCATCAGAGTCAAGGATGTGGATGGGGGCATACGTCCACCCGAAGCGTTTGGCAAGGGCGATGTGACTCTTGGTGTAGCGGCGTTTGCCCACATAGAGCACGTTGGTCTCGATGAGGGTGGCGCCCAGCTTTTTTACCAGCAACTCGGGGAAGGAGGCCTTGATCGCCGTGACGTTCATATCTTCACCAAAGTGGACCTTGAACCCGATCTTTTTGCCCGAGACGGAATCCTTGATTTTGTCGTAGATGGCCACCACGGCCTCGGGAGTCAGTGACTTGGTGAAAAACACTTTTGCCTTCCCCTTGTGTCGGTTGGCGTAGGGGCAGCCGGAGTGGGGTTTTTTCCCCATGGAGTGGGGACACTCCTTGTGCACAGAAGGAGTGGCAGGTTTTTTTACGACCTGCATGGTCTGTGGTGCTGATGTCCCCTGTTTCATGGTGGTTTTGACAGAGGGAGTCTCCTTTTTTTCTTCCTTTTTCGAGCCGGAGCAGGAAAACACCAGGAGGGTCAGGGATAAAAACAGGGGGTAGAGTCGCTTCATTGGGATATCTCCTTTTCAGAACGTGTCTGGAATACAATTTCCCTTTGTAGTGAAGTCTGGATGATTTTTAAAATGAAATTTTCAATATTATTGCGGAGGCGGGACACACAATCCCACGGGGGAGGGATGAGTCTCCACCGTGCCGGTGCCGCTGGCCATGGGGAGTTCATGATCTTCGGTTAAAAACCGGGAGAGGCTGAGACACACGAAGGGGTTGCCGCTGCCGTCTGTAAGGCCGATGCAGGCGGTGTTGCTGCTGTAGGTCCCGGGATCACAGATGGCGGCGCAGGCCATGACCGGGCTCTCGGGATTGGGATCGTTGAAGGGATCGGCCACGGCGCAGTTGAGGGTCGCTTCACAGTTATAACTGACTGTGCTGTTGGCAGGGAGGGTGCATGCCTCGCCCACCTGCAGGGGGACCGCGTCCAGAACTCCGCACTTGCCCATGAGGGAGCCCCTGCCGAGTATTTTACAGCCCTGACCGGTGGGGCAGGGGGAAGCGTCCCTGGTCAGCCCTGTGAGAATGTTACAGGTGAGCATCCCCTCGGTGAGGATGGGGTGGAGGTCATCAAGCATGGGCTGGCAGTAGCCCACTTCAGCGGTCCTGAAGAGATAGTCTGGGTGGGGCGCGGGGTTGTCCTCATAGATGCGGGAGTAGCCGAGGCAGTTATAGTTCTCGGGGCAGTTGTCGTTGCCCTGGGCGGCGGCCACGGGATCGCAATATTCCACGCAGGCCCCCTGGATCAGCCCGGTCTCGGTCATGCAGAAGCCCTGATCGCACTGGGTGGATGGGTCCACGCCTGTCTCACCCTCAACGGGGTCGTAGGGATCTCTGACGCATGGATCCCCGGCGCTCGCGGTGCCGTTCTCCTGGCAGGTCCCCGCATCATCCATGGCGAGCCCCGTGGGGAAGCAGTACCCGGTCTTGGAGCCGATGGCGCAGGGGGCGTTAACGGCAGTGGAGCCGATCCCCTCTCCACAGAGGGATTTGTAGCAGTGGTGTCCGAGCCCCGAGACACAGGAGAGGTTCCAGCCGCAGTCGTCATCTTCAGCGCAGGACTGGAGACAGCGACCGTTGCCATCGCTCCAGTAGTTGGTGCAGTCGGAGGGCATGCCGTTGAGGGGGCAGCACTCGTCCTCTCCACCTTCAAGGTCGCACTGCTCCATGTAACCTGAAACCTGGCAGGCGCCAAGGCACCCGGAGGTGTCGAAGGTGCACGAGGAGCTGCAGGAGAGGGTGCCCCCGGTGAAGGTTCCAAAATCACTGCAACTTTTATTGTTAAGGTCAGTTCCGTCGCACTCTTCTCCCCCGGCGTCGGGGGCGCAGGCCAGATCATCCCCGCAGACGCACACGGCACACTGCCCGGTGTCGTAGGTGCAGTCGAGGTTACAATAGACAAACCCCAGGGAACCTTCCACCAGCGAGTCGCAGGAGACGGGCTGGATGCCGAAACCATCGCATTGTTCACCCGCCTCGAGGATTCCGTTGCCGCACTGGGGCGTGTTGTTGTTGGTGTTGTTACTGCTGCTGTCATCGCACGACAGGAGGAAAAAACTCAGGAACACCGGGACCAGGATCAGGTAGTTACGCATGGATCGTTCTCCTTTAGTCGTCAGCTTGCCACGCCTTAGGGGAGGCGACCAGAAAAAAGTGAAAGGAAAAGTGGTGCTGTCCGGGACCTTCTGTCGGTTGTGGGCTTGAGACCCCTCTGAAAAAGGGGAAATGGACCGGATTCGGGCCCCGGTTGTGGTACAGTGGAGAGTAGTTGATACGAGGAATCTTATTTCCAAGGAGAGAACCATGTTCAGAAGCAAAATGATGTCCCTTCTGGTCGCTTGCTCGGTGCTGTCCGGCTGTGATGATACCTCCTCCGGGGGGAACAACACCAATAACGCAAATAATGTAAACAATGCGAATAATGTCAATAATGTCAATAATGTGAACAATACGTCGGAGCCCCTGGTTTCGGGGATGTGCGGGACCTTCGCCGAGGGAACCCAGGAGTTCGACGACGGCGCCACCCGCGATTATTACAATCGGGGAGCTTCTCTGCCCTGGCGCAATATCATGGGGGACTGGCACGACGCCCAGGGAGTGGGGCAGGGTGATGAAGCCTTTGCCATGGCTTTCGTCACCGACACCAACTCGGAAACAGTGATCACCTGGGACGTGACCACTCTGGTGCAGGGCTGGGTCGATGGTACTTACACCCACAAGGGGTTTTTCCTCCGCCTGCTGTCGGCGGGCGGCCCCTTTGATTTTCGCAGCAGGGAGTACAGTGTTGTTGAGGAGCGCCCGCAGTTGACGGTTGTGACTGTGGACGGGACGGTGGTCCTCTCTCCCGAGGCCGACACCTATCTGGCGCTCTCCACCTATCAGGGATTCGGGGACGAGGAGCGCCTGCGCATCTCCAGTGAGTCTCCCATGCTCCTGCGGTTTCCCCTGGACCAGTTTCCCCCGGAGACCCAAATCCAGAGCGCCGTGCTTGCGCTGGTAAAATATGACGACTACGGGGGAACCACGGCGGATGTGGGTGTCTTTCGCGCATCCCAGGGGCTTGAGCTGCCGGCCTCCGAGCCGCTCTACGGGATCTCCCAGGGGTATCCCGGGGACGAGGGCATCGCCGCCCACCCCGACGTGCTGCTCGCCAGCGACTTTGAATCCCCCGACTGGGGCGACGCCTGGACCTCTGGCAGTGATGACACCCACATAGAGGTGGTGTCCGACGATCCCCAGAGGAACTTCGTCCCATTGTCGGGCAGTGCCCTGCGTGTGAAGGTCGCCGCCAACGATAACTACGGCATGAGCCTGGTCTACAAGTTTATGGATGAGCTGGGCGAGGAGCCCGAGGAGATATTTTTCCGATACTATCTCCGGTTCTCCAGTGACTGGGACCCCACGGACGGGGGAAAACTTCCCGGTGTCTCGGGGACCTATGGAATCGCGGGCTGGGGCGGGCGCCCCGTGGATGGCACCAACGGATGGTCCGCAAGGGGGACCTACAGGGTGCCCGTGATGGACGTGACGGGTAACCCCTATGCCGGATATTCCAGCATCGGCAACTACGTGTATCACGCCGATATGGAGGGAGATTATGGAGATGTGTTCATCTACCTGGATGACTGCCGGGGCATTCTCGAGCCTGACCGGTGGTACGCGGTGGAGCAATATGTGAAGATGAACACCCCCGGGGAGAACGACGGCATCATCCGCGCATGGATCGACGGGCGGCTGGCCCACGAGTCACTGAGCTGGCGCTTTCGGGACATCGACACCCTGAAGATCGAGCAGATCTGGATGAACGTCTATCACGGAGGGACCGCTACTCCCCCCGCTGATATCCACCTCTACATTGACAACGTGGTCATCGCCCGCAGCTACATAGGCCCCCTGGCCCCCTGAAACGCTCACATCCCCTTTTCGCACAATAAAACCCTGCAAAATATTGCCGTTGGCCCTGCGGGAAGCGTCAAGGGTCGGTCACTTTACTACGGCGTCCTACTTCTTTTCATGATAGAACAGCACGTCAGGAGACGTCAGCATGAAGATGTGTAATGAATTTTTAAATTGACGTAATATAACAGGTCTTTACCTGTGGTTTCCTTTCGACTTCAACCTCTTCCTGGAAAGTTATCCAGCCTCATAGAGCACTGAAAAGCTTAGACAAGCCCTAACAATAACCATCATTTGGGTCACACAGAGGTCACACCATATTTGCTGAGATAATTGAAGCTTTAATGGTCATTATTCTTGCCATAATCAATAAATATGGCTAGAATTTTAACCATTATGGCCAGAAAAACAACTGTTCAACTTCCATCATTGAAACGTATTCTGAAAGAACTTGGGGAAAATATCAAACTAGCGCGGCTGCGGCGCAAACTTTCCTCTCAACTTGTTGCTGAGCGAGCGGGGATGTCCCGAACGACCTTGAGGGCTATCGAAAACGGCGAAGCGGGAGTAACTATTGGGGCTTATGCCAATGTGCTCATGTGTCTTGGTTTGGAAAAAGACCTTTTGCTTGTGGCTCGTGATGATGAACTTGGTCGCAAACTTCAGGATGCAGATTTGCAGACGAAATCTCGCGCACCCAAGAAGGTGCCAAAATGACCAAGAATAATCGGTTTCGTATTGAGGTTTGGGCAGATTGGGTTTCTGTCGGTGGACCCATATTCATGGGGACGCTATTTGTGACCCCTTCAAGGGGGAAAGAGATCTTTTCGTTTGAATATGATATAGATTGGTTGGAAAATCCTAACGCACAAGTTCTTGATCCTTCACTCTTTCTTTTCAGTGGAAAACAATATGTTCCAACCGATCATGGAAATTTCGGTCTGTTTTTAGATTCCTGTCCAGATCGTTGGGGTCGGGTGTTAATGCGACGAAGGGAAGCACAATTGGCGCGTGAAGAGAATCGCAGGCCACGGAAACTCCAGGAGTCAGACTTTCTTCTTGGTGTTTACGATGGTCACCGAATGGGCGGACTGCGTTTTAAGGCAGAAGCAGGTGGGCCATTTCTTGATGACAATCACCATTTAGCGTCCCCTCCCTGGACATCGCTTCGAGAATTAGAGCAGATTAGTCTCAATCTAGAAGGGGATGATGCCGTCTCAGATCCCGATTACTCGAAGTGGCTTAAGATGCTTATTGCACCTGGTGGGTCATTGGGCGGTGCCAGACCAAAATCCAGTGTACTTGATGATAAGGGTGCGTTGTGGATAGCGAAATTTCCCAGTAGGCATGACGATGAGGATGTGGGCGCTTGGGAAGAAGTAGCCCATATCCTTGCAAGGCGGGCTGGGATAACAACCGCTACCACCTTGACTCGTCAATTCACTGGCAAATATCACACCTTTTTATCCAAACGTTTTGACAGAACCAACAATAACCAGGGGCGTTTACATTTTGCCTCTGCAATGACCCTTCTGCAGCGCAGTGATGGTGACGATGCTTCATCCGGTGTGAGCTACTTGGAGCTAGCTGAACTTCTCATGCGAGCGGGATCAAATACCGATGCAGATTTGGAAGAGCTCTGGAGGCGGATAGTGTTTTTTGTCTGCATTTCCAACACCGATGATCATCTTCGTAATCATGGATTTATTCTTCAATCTCTGGGGTGGTCCCTGGCTCCAGCATACGATATTAATCCCTCACCACATGGAGCGGGGTTAAGACTTAATATTTCAGAAACAGACAATGCACTCAACCTTGAGCTCGCTCTGGAGGTTGCCCCATATTTTCGTCTTAGCAACGGACGAGCTAAAGAGATCATTGCCCACACTGTGCGCGTAGTACAAGATTGGCCCAAAGTGGCAAAAAATTGTAGAATCTCAAATAATGAGCAAGCACAAATGGAGTCAGCATTTGAAAATGCCAATTGGTGAAAATTCAAATACAGGACAATACATACTTCAGGCTCATTTGTTAGGAGAGAGAACTAATGGGAGATACATGGATCACTGATATCCGTCACTATTTGGATGAGAATGAAGACCTTATTCAGGAGCCAGGCCCCGCGCGTCGCCTGGCGGAGCATCTGTGCTCTATTATTGAGACAGTCACCGCCCGTTCTCATGATAAAGTTGACTTGGGAACGAAAGTCAGGTGTCGGCGGCGACCACATAGCAGACGGTGCGAAGGGAATATTGTAGCCAGTTTTGACGACGTAAATCCCTCTACTATTATTTGGCGTTGTCCTCTTTGTGAAGACAATGGCTACATCATCGGTTGGCAGGATACCCTGTGGAACAGGAGTAACTCATAATGGAAGACAGAGAAATTCCTTTCAGATATTATGGCTGGTGGCAGATCATAGAGACATCCCTGTGGTCTGATGACGGGCTCGACATTCTTGGGAAATATCGGATCCACCAAGCTATCGTGATAAGTGGAGTCGCAAGTGGTAAACAAGGATTGGAGATTTTCACTCATAGGTCACAATTAGTCACACGGAAAAAGCGCGTGTGGCAAGTTGCTGATAAGGTTGACTTAAATTTTGGAGACGTCAGCATGAACCCTTATCCTTTTTTCTTTGTCGTTTTCACCGTGATGCTGCCTGTGGGCTGCTCCAGGTCAACGAGCGAAAAGCACGCAAGCAACCCCTCCCTCCCTGAGACAACCAAGAGCACCAGCACTCCCTCAAAGCCTGCGATCCCCAAATCCCTTGACGCAACCATCTCTGAGGATCTGAAGACAAAAATTGAGAAACTACTCCCCGCGGAGTATCGCTTCTACAAAGCCCCCATGGCCGCGAATGTGTACGTCATAGAGTCCCTGACCAAGATGCATACCAGCCAGGAGATGGGCACCTTTGGCACCGATAGCCGTTCGGGCAGTGAACATGTGAAGCCCTATATCGCCATCACCGTGTACCCAAGAGTGGACCCGGCCAATATCGCTGCTCTGCGCAAGCGGGCCGATCACCTGCGAGAGAAGCTCCCTCCCCAAAAGTCAAAATCACATCTCTCCGCGTGGTACAAGCAAAACAAGGCCGCTCTCGATTTCATCAACTCGGTCCCCACCTATTACGATACAAACAACTCCTATAAAATAAAACACTCCTACAAACCCGATGATCGAGCGCAGAAGCAAATCTTCACGCAGCTGCTTGAGAGTGTACTGCGGCTCTTCTCCACTTACCCTGAAAAATAGGCTCAAAGCCACATAGCCACGTTTCCGCTGTGCTGCACAGGTTTTGTGGTTTACCCACACCAAAGGCAGCAATATCCAAGGCACATTCCCGCATTTTATTCGATGATTTTGTAGAGGGTGAAGCCTGGCTTGCTTGAGGAGATAGCGGCGGAGCTTCCCTTTATCTTGTCAATCAGGGGCATGATAAAATGGCCCGTGGTGAAGGGGAGCACGCGAGCTGTGGCGATCAGGCGTGATGTCCCCGGTGCGAGACGGCTCAGAGGGAGGTCGTTCACCCTCTTCATGGTGGCCGCTTCAAAAATCCGTATACCCCCGAAGTGAAAACTGTAGAGATATTTCCCAGAGGGGGAGATGAGCAGTTTGTAGGTCTGGCGGTGGGTAGAGGTCTTTGAGATCACCTTCCCTGTTGCGGTGTGGATTTTCAGTATTGTCCCGAGCTGGTGTGAGGAGATGTAGAGATACTCGGATGTGTCATCAAACACATACCCGTAGGTGGTGACGGGAACGGTGATGGTGTGATGCTTTCTCTTTGAAATGTCTATTATGTACCCGCGCGCTGTGGGGCTCTTCAGGTACCCACTGGGGTGTCGGCGATCCTTCTCGTCATATTCGCACATGAAGATCTTTGTCATCTCTTTTGAGACATGGAAGGAGAGCCCGGGGTGGTGAAGGGTGCCACGCTTGAACCTCGTGGGCAGGGTAACGGTATGTTTCCAGTCCAGTTTTCTTGTTTTGAGGTTCAATCTGTGAAAGGTCACGGTGGAAGGTCCCGCTTTTTTGGATTTGGCAAAAAAATGGGTGTGGAGCATGAGCGCACTGCCAGAGGCGTTCATGACCATGGGTCTCATCGCGTCATCACCAACCTTTACGCGCCAGGCCACCTTTTTGTTTTTAAGATCAAGGTGGTAATACCACGCTCTTTTCACCTCCCTGAACTGAGTATGGGAGAGGTAGGTGCCGCTTTCGGGACAGAAGTGTTTGCCTTTGAAGGGCATAAAGATGGCGGGCCCACCTTTGGGACAGCGCGCCCTGCCCTTGCCCGTCCCGGGGTAGTCACTGCGCACGAGCCAGACCCCGGCCAACTGCTTTGGAGCGTTGTAATAAATAAATTGTTTGGAGTACCAGGCCCAATACTTCCCCTGCTCTTTGAGTATCCGTGCACGCTCATAGAAACCCGCTCCATAGGCTACCCTGGGGGGCCGTGGTACTCCCGGAAGCTTCAGAAGGTCAGGCAGTGTTACCTTTTTGCCGGTGATCACATCGATGATCTGCGGTGCATACTGATAATAGTCGGGGGTGGCGGTCAGGTAGCGCGAAGTATTCACCTGGAAGGGCTGAAATTTGAACCCCTTAACGTGCCGTACTGTTTTGATGCCGGGTTTTTTCGCCATTACACCCGTGGAACACAGGGTCGTGGAGAGTACAAAGAGATACAACAGTGAGGTTTTCATAATCCTGTTCCTTACAGTTCTGAGGATGACAAACGGTGGACCGCCTGCCCCTTCAAAGACGCTACAGCATCGCCGATGATTCATCGCGCATCAAAAAACTGAAAGAATCGAAAATACTAAATGTTTACGAATATATAACAGGGCGATTTGTGAAGAGACACATAGCGGCGCTGCCTGTCTTTGGGTACAATCTCCCTGACACAGTGAACCGTTGTTAACAACACGTGGAGCGCTTGGCATTGGTCCCTGGAGGTGGAAAAGGAATATCAGATTACTGTAAATGACGTCATCCAGCGTTGATGCCAATTTGTGGAACATCTTCAGATGAGCGAAAGATTCTTGACGCTGCCAATTCCATAGCAGGGGTCCACTGAGCGTGGTACATTTTCTCCAGTGAACCGCCACTTCCTCGCAGTGGATCAAGGAGGCAATAAAACCCATGGACGCAAAAAAAACCACGGAAAAACTCACCTCGCTGACAGAGCAGATTAAGGTGGGGAGCGACTGCAGCAACGTTCCCCGGTGGGTCAGGAGCGCCCTCCTCGGGGCGGGACTCTCGGTGACCATGGTGACAGCAGGGTGTGGCCTCTTTGGCGGGCCGCGAGTGGTCTACGCGGGACCTCCCAACGACGAGCGGCCCCCAAGAAAAGAGTCGGAAACGGTGAAAAAAGGGGACGGCATGAAGGCCCCCGCCATGAAGGCTCCCGCCATGAAGGCCCCCGCCATGGATTCACAG
>JAHJLU010000346.1 GCA_018821745.1 Myxococcota bacterium
CGCGTTTCATGGGGGCAGACAGAGGAAAATCCCTGTGCCACCAGCCAGAGAGACTAGTGGCGTTCCCCTCACCAAAGGGTTGTGTGTCACCTTTGAAAAGCAGACCACTCCTGTGAAAATCCGGGAGAGTTCCGTGGTGGCGCTCTTCGGGGGCCAGACCCCCAGGGGGGGAAGCACCCAGAGCCGCGTGATCCCCACGACCTATTTCAGGGAGCCCTTTCGGTACAACCTGGGCGCCTACAGGGAGTGCTATCGCCTCGCGCTGAAGCGGAACCCCGGCCTGGGAGGGCGGTTCACCTTCTCTGGGAGGGGCGACCGATCCGGTGGGTTTGTTTTTGCCCTGGAGAAATCATCAGTTACTGAACCTTCACTGCAAAAATGCCTGATGGAGGCGCTATCCCGGGTCAAGGTGCTTCCTCTGCCCCTCTCATCGCGCCTGCAGATGAATCTCGACAGTGTCTCGGTACGGATCACCCTGCTGCTCAGGTCCTCCCGGTTGAGGTATCAAAAACCCATCACCGGAAAGTCATCGGCCAGCCGGATCGAGAGCGCGGCTCAGGTCTCCCTCGCCGCGGGGGACGGGCTCCTGGCGGCTTCCTATTACAGCGCGCTCCTCAAGCAGCTCCCGGATCACGCCCGCCGGTGTTTATGGCAGGTGGGGCTGTCCAAGGCTCTGCTCAGCGCCCTTCCCTGGAGGGGGAAAGCCTTTCTCGCGGCAGTATCGGCGATGACAAAGAACCAGAAAATCCCGAAAACCATCGATGAAAAAATTTGTTTTGCCACTAAACGAGAATTTCTCATACAGCACACTCCAGATCTCACGCCGCTCAAGGTGGGTATGCCCATGGGGCTTATGGCCAATATCCGGTGGAACCTCATGATGCTCAACTATGCGCTCAACGACAAGGAGCGCCGGGAGCTTCTCATGGGGATAGCTGAGATGTACTGCGCCAACCTGAACTTCTCCAAGGTGGAGAAGGTGCTGGCAAAGGCACGCACGCTCACCAAAGCCCCCGCGCAGTTGAAAAGAATCAGGGACATGCTCGCAGCCTGCAGGAGCCCATGGCCAATCTCCTCTTCCATGGGGAAGAGCACAAAATAATCTTTCGCGTGGATGCAGTCCGGCGCTTCTTCCCATGTTCTTCCCACCGACAGATTTGAAAAAAAATCCGATCTCCTTTGACAAAATCAGGGGCCGTTCTATCCTTCCGGGATGGGGCAGTGACACGATCTGTGCGCCTTTTTATTTGCCAAAGCCAGACCACACTCCCTCGACTGGAGGAGATGATGTCCACAAAAAAACATGGCGGGTCAAAACCTCTTGAAAAGCGTTCCGACAAGGATTTCAACATTATCCTCGACTCCTCAGAAGTGGGGGGGATCCCCGTGGAGGTGGTCGGCATCGGTGAGCTCGTGGTGACCTCAGGTGAAATTGTGGTCTGCGACCCTCTGGCGATTCCGGACATGCCGCCACTTCAGCCTGCGATTCCACCCGGGAAGTACCCCGTCACCCTCCATGTAGCCAAAACCCGATACTCCGGAAATCGCAACGCACTCGCCAGGCTCGTGATCAGCGACAAGCGCGCGGTGAAATGGGTGATGGCGCTGGGCGACGGGGAGGAGGCTGCCGAGCTGGAGGAAGACGAATATTTCGGTTTCCCGGTCGACGCAGGAGTCGGTGGGTTTTTCGACCGCGAGGCTGGCGTTGAATACCTCGAATTTATTGAAAAGTTTATGGAAAAACGCCCGGCCGGGAACATCTACGACGACCTCTTCTACGATGAGTTCAGGAAAAATGCCATGGACCCGGAAGATCCAGTCGACTCGGGCGCCTGGGTAAACTATACGCTTCCATCGGGCGTGCGGAACATCACCATGTTCCACTCAGGGTACGGCGACGGCTTTTACCCCGCCTACTGGGGTATGACTGCTGACGATGAGATAGTCTCCCTGGTGATCGATTTCCAGGTCCTCCTGAATCCCGACGAGGACGACTGATCAGGCCCCGAGGCGAATAACCGGGGCAGGGATAATCTGAAAGAATATTCCCTTCTGAATGGAGCGGCTGGACACGTGCCCCTCTATGGATTAGGAAGGAGCGCCAGGACCATGTTGGAAGAGGCACTTGGTGCCGACCACGGGGAAATCTCGCCATTAGTATAGCCCGTGACGAAGAGGCGGCCGTCCGGATGGACAGCGCAGCCCTCGGCCCCGTCGTTCTGGGAGCTGCCGATGCCGATTACCCTGACAGGGCCTGTGGCAGGGTTTACCTTGACCACCGTCATATCTGCCCCCATACTTGAGTACATTCCCCAGTTGTTCTGGCTGTATGCCGCGATGTATATGTGGGTCCCGTCAAAGCAGGAGCTGCTGGAGTATTCCATATCGGTGGTTCCAAAGACAATGGTCTGGAGGACCGTCCCGTCGCCGGTGAGGGTGGAGACAAAATTGTCTCCGTTGCCGATGGCAGTTTGGGTTCCAATGTCCCCACTGTTGTCACCGTGGATTGCCAGGACGTTTCCTGGAAGTAGATATATCCCGAGTACATAACTATAATTCGAAGTGGGGTAGAGCACCGTCCAGATGGGGTCACCGTTGGCTGGATCAAGTTTCATGACCATGGCGTTCTCGGTTCCCATTCCTCCGCTCTCACCCTGAAACCCGTCTCCGGCTGATCCGCCCACGTAGATAAAATCCGACGCATCGGTAGTGATGGCATAGCAGAAGTCGCGACCCGCGCTACTGAATTGCCGGGACCAGATGATTCCCCCTGTGCTGGAGTACTTTCGCACGATGCAGTCTTTGTCTCCCAAAGTAGATGAGAACAGAATCCCCTCGGTATATCCAGCCACCAGCACATTTCCCGCTGAATCAGTGGTCACCGCAGAAAAGCTTGTTTCGTGCAGGCCGGACACACCGATTTGATTGCTCCAGGCGGTGTTGCCGCCGCTGGTTAGCTTGTAAATAAAAGCATCGACTGAGCCTGCCTTGCTGCTGAAGAGGGATCCGTCCGTTCTCCCCACACCGTAGACCTCACCGGAATCTGTTACATGCATCCCACCCACATATTCATTGGTGGTCGTTCCGATGACTTTATACCACTGCCGATTGCCCTGGGAATCAAACCGTTCAACAACGATATCTTCCCAGCCCGGGGAGAGGCCCTCGAAGAAGCCATTCATGTTCCATTGAATAGTGAAGCTGCCATCGGCCGCGGCGCTGACAGTTTTGCCCATTCCTTGCCCCATGGGGTCCCGGACCAGGGTGTTCCGGCACTCGGAGTTATCGGAATTGCACTCGTCGTCGCAGCCGATTGTGCCGTAGAGGAAACCGGCACTGTAGCAGGTCAGAGGGGTGGCGGCGGAGTCGCAGGTTTCCCCGTGGGATTGTTCGACCAGACCGTCGCCGCAGTAGCCCCCGCAGGTAGAAATGTCCCACTGGCAGTCCAGGCCACAGGAGACCGTGGTGGAATCCCCGTAGAGCCCCATGTCATCACAAGTGGTGGTGCCTCCATCACACACCTCCTGGGGCACATCCAGTATGCCGTCGCCGCAGTAGCCGGCAGCCTCACAACCAGTGAGATCATAGTGGCAGAACTCTGTGCAGGCGATACTTCCCCCATAATATCCGAGGTCAGTGCAGGAATCGGGGATCTCTGTGCCGTCGCACTCCTCGAAGGGGGCGTCAACAAACCCGTCGCCGCAGGTCTCGGTTTCGCACTGGCTTGTGTCGAAGGTGCAGCCGTCACACGCCAGGACGCCTCCGTAGAATCCTTGGCTTTCGCAGGTTTCACCCGCCAGGTCGCCTTCCTCACAGTCTTCGAAAGCGCCCTGGATAATTGTGTCACCACACCGGCCCACACTCTCACAGTCGGACAGATCCAGGAGACAGGAACCATCGCAGGTGAGGGTCCCGCCATGGAAGCCCAGAGAAGTGCAACTCGCTCCGTCCAGGTTGTCCTCATCACACTCCTCGCCGCCCTCTATGACGCTGTTGCCGCAACTTCCTCCGCCAATACACTGGGTGACATCAAAGCGACAAAAGGCATCGCAGGAGAGGGTTCCCCCGGAGAATCCAAGGGACGTGCAGTTCTGGCCGTCGAGGTTTGTGCCCTCGCAGTCCTCGTCTCCCGGTTCCTGGCCCTGGATGATACCATCACCGCACATGCCAAAGCCTTGACAGTCGTTGATATCAAAGGTGCACTCATCGGAGCAGGTGAGATTCCCTCCGTAATAACCTAGGCTGGCGCAGCTCTCTGCAGCGAGATCATCGGTGTCACAGTCCTCCCCGATGTCGATGACCCCGTCTCCGCAGTTGTCGGCGTTTTTCGAGTTGGTAGTGCAGGAGAAGAGCAGTGCTGCAAGCGTGATGTTAAAGAACAATTTCATGGGGGTAAGTTTCATGACGGTGTACTCCTGAAGTTTGCATCTGAAGATACAGTGTATCATGACTTCCCAAAAAGTGGAGCATTAGGTGGAAGAAAAACCGCAGGCATCGAGCTTATGGGCTTTCAATTCCCTGTGGCGAATGTGAAGAATCAATTGTTTTGTTTTGTTTTTTACCACCATGGGATCCATGCCACCTGTGAGCACGGAGACCCTGGCTTTTTGCGCACCGTTATAGCTTTGTGAAACTTTTGAATGTGGTGACACCGTTGCAATTGGTAGAGCGGTTCCTCCCTTTCTCCCATCTGTCACATGGAAATGTGCGAGGGTTCACAGAATAGAAGCTCGGGCGGCGCGATTTTTCTTCGCCATTTTGTCCCCGGGGTGCTAGTTTCACTTCCACTGGCAGCAGTCAGCGGATCGCAAAATGAATATTTTACAGGAGGTCATATGTGCGTCTTTTACACGGCATGCAAAGTTCTTATTGAGAAGTGTTCCGAATGCGGACAAGCAATTCCCCTTGATGCCATTGAACCACAAGTTTCATGCAATGGTTGTGGGCATGTTCATGCCCTGGCCCCCGGGCTGTGGCGAGCGGTCACCATGCGCTCCCAAAGCCCCACCTTCCTTGAAGCACCGCTGACCGCTGAGGGACTTGATGCACCTTCGGCGGCGCTCCGATATTCCTTCAACGGAATGCAGGTCAGCGCACGATACTGCAAAGTTCAGCCTCGGTGCGATGCGTGCAGTGCCCTTCTGGAGATGGATGACGAGACACACGCAGATGCACCCTTTACCATCTCCTGTCATTCCTGTGGAGTTGAAAGCAACTTTGTTCCTGCCCCCGATTGGCTGAGAGACATCACCCTCAACATCAGCCATATCAGAGGAGGTGAGCCAGATACCATTGGCGCGGCGCGTGTGCTTGCAGTGAACGGAGAAGAGGCAAGGCCTGTCAGTCTCTCCTGCCCCGGATGCGGGAGCAATCTCTCCATCAGTTCCGAAAACAAGCGCATAACAGCCTGTGAGTATTGCCATAATGAGTTCTATCTGCCCGATGATGTCTGGCACCGTCTTCACCCGGTAAGGAAAGCAGGCGCGGTACTGATTCGCAACCGCATCACCAAAGAGAGTTATCGCAGCTCGGCGGTGGGGTGGGTCATCGGTACCCTCTTTGTAGCGGCTTTTTTCTTCGGATGCATAGCCCTCGGGTGGGCTCTGGGATACGATGCATCAAAGCATGGTAAAATGAAGCATTTGTACATCTTTGGTGGTGGAGCGACCGTGCTGTTCGGTGCGCCTGGTATTTATGTGGTCACCAAAATGATCGCCAGAGCAGTGACCTTTTTCAAAAAATCCAGGAAAATCTGATCTCCTCCTCGCCCTGCCTGTATTTAGAGTGGAATCAACGAGGGACGGGATTTTAGAAGGGGAGGCCGTAGGCGAGCTCCAGGGTGATGAAGTTGGCGGAGAACCGTTCGGGACTCCACATGGTGTGGCGGTACCTGAGGGCGATCCCCATGAGGCTGTCTCCGACGGAGAAACTGGCCCCCACGCCCAGGGACAAAAAGAACGCCCGGTCCGAACTCGTGTAGGGATCCCAGTCTTCCTGCACCTCCGTGTCGATGGAACTGCTGCCCAGCACTCCGCCTACCCACAGACCAATGACGTCGGAGCGCCAAAAATAGTACCGGCACTCAAGCCCGGCGGAGAATGAGGAGAGGGATAAATCAACGTCGTTTCCCCACTCATCTTTGTAGGTCTCATTCACCAGATCCATGGATCCGAACAGGCCTACCCCCCAAGCTGGCGTGGGGAAAAAAAGGAGCGAGACAGAGAAGGTCAAGGCGTACCCCTTGTCGCCGTCAAACTGGGGTTTGCCGAACCCCATGGCGCCTTCGAGGAATCCTGTGCGCCCGTCCATGAAGCGGTTTCCCAGACCCGGAGGCTGGGAAGAGCCTGGACTGGCTGCGCCGGGTTGCACGGAAGAGGGGTTCTCGGTGTCGGTTGTGGCCGTGGAGAGTCTGCGCGGGTAATTCTTCTCAACCCGCGGAGGCGCGTTGGTTTCGCTGTCATCGGGGGGGAGGGTGATGTCCTGGGGAGCAGCCAGCGAGAAGGCGGGCAGCAGCACCACAATAATCATTATGAGGACAGAGATGACTCTGGTCATGTTGCACCGGTGACACCGCGGCGGATGTCCTGATAAATTCCCGCGCCGATGCACGGGGGGTATTGACGATGGACCCTCCCTGGTCGGGAGGTGCCCAATAAAAGCATCAGTTTCGGATCCAGACGCAGTTGCTGTCCCAGGATTGAGTATTCTGGCATAAGTAGGTGTAGGTGGCGCGCTTGCCGCAGCCTGAGACGCCGTACTGATTCCGGCTGAGCTTGACATATCTGAGGGAGCCCTTGGTGCAGTTGAGATCGAAGGAGGCCTTGTTGGCCA
>JAHJLU010000347.1 GCA_018821745.1 Myxococcota bacterium
CTATAATAACATTTTCCAAATCCCGAATATTGTTGTTTGCATCGACCATTTTCAATTCCTTTCACCAGATAATAATCCTGTATACCCGGGTACCCCCCGGAGCCAACACAATATGGTGATCAAAAGAAAGGGGTCAAGTCCCCATGAAATTTTTCCCCTCAAGGTGGTATGGAAAAAGCAAGCCCACAAAGTGGCTCATGATTCTGGCAGTTTTCTTGACCGGTTGTGTTCTTGGCGGGAATCCTTTTCCCCGAGGCGATGGATATTACCTCTACTGGCTTGAGAAACAGGAGCGGCAGATCCTGCGCCTCAGACAGGCCATCGCTACATGCCGGGAAAAAACGGCCTGTGACCATTGGCTCCGCAAATACTCCCGATTGAGGGCAGCCCAGCTCCACGCGCTGCGAAGGGTGCACCCTCACGTGGGGCCGGCTATAAAAGAAATCATTGATGATCTACTCCGACAGCTTGATCGACCTCTCCATAATATTCATGGTTTATAGTTCCGTTGGAGAAACGTGATAGTTTTGGAGGAGCAAAAAAATCCATCCATTTTTCCCCGGTGTTTCCACCACAACAAAAAGTGGTATATTGGGCGCGCACCCTGCGTCCCTCTCTCCCTCGAAAAGGAGAGAATAACCACAGAAGGATATTTTCCATGCGCCTTGTCTTTTCCTCACTGATGATCCTGTTATTGCTCTCTCCCGGATGCAAAGACCAATCCAGGGAAACCCCGAAAAAAGCAGCGGTGCCTGCCCTGAAAAAAAAATTCCCACTCCCTAATCTACCAAAATCCGCCTTCATCCGAAAAAAGATTAGCCAGTTAGATGTTGAGGATTACACTAAAATTCCCCTGAATTCTGTCCTCAAAGACTTAAAAAAAGCCCGTGGACATGAGATAGAGCGTGCCCAGAAGGTGTTCATGGCCCAGCCTGAAAAGGCAGTCCCCCTCCTTGTCTCCCTCCTGGACAACAGTGACAATCTCACAAGAATCCACGCCGTGCGACTGCTGGGAGATTTAATGCCCCACTCCAAACACTCCCTGCCCGCCGTTCTCAAGAGACTCCACGAAGAAAAAATCACCAAAATTCTCTCCATGGTTATTGATTCTTTACGGAAAATGGCCCCCCACTCACCTGCGCTGGAACGCGACCTCCTTGCCCTGCTCAGTTCCCCCTCGCCCCTCGTCGTTTGGCAGGCGGCCAAGTCCCTGGGGGTCTTTGGGAAAAAAGCGACCAAATCCATAGAAGGGTTGAAAAAACTGCTCACTGCCAAAGAGAACTACATCCGCCTGACGGCAGCCACCTCACTGTGGCAGATCAGTGGCAACCTTGAGGGGTTCATGGCCATCAAAAAAGACATGGAAGATCCCGATCGGAATTTCCGCAAACTGTTCATCACCACCCTCTCAAAACTGCCCCCGGAGCCTCTGGTTATGGAGTTCTATATCAGAGCCCTCAATGACAAGGCGATTCCCCTGAGGCGAATGGCAGCCCTGGCCTTGAAAAAACTGGGGCCCAAAGCGAAAAAAACCCTGGATACCCTCAGGGAAGCCGCCAAACACAAAGACTATTCTCTGAGGAAATATTCTCTGGAGGCCATCGCCGCCATTGAAAAAAGCAACTGACACCCCTCTCTTTCCTTTTGGCGCCACCGGCCACCGTGCCTTCCGATGATACCCCGAATAACGCCTCAGGGAGCTTTGCAAGTCAGCCCATCTATATTACACTGTTGTACAACACACCTCTGACGGGCACGTTCCCACCACGGAGAAAACCATGAAAAACCTCCATCTTGTATCAGTTATGGCAATCCTGTTATCCCTCTCCTCCTGCTCTCCCGAAGGGAAAAGCAGCACCTGCGGCAACAACATCATTGAAGGAAGTGAGGAGTGCGACTCCCTGGAGTTCGGTTCCAACACCTGTCTCGCCCGAGGCTATTATGGGGGACAGATGGTATGCACCTCCACCTGCACCCTCGATGAGTCGGGATGCCAGGCCTTCGGTTCCTGCGGTGACGGGGTTTTCCAGGACGAGTATGAGGAGTGTGAGGGCGGCGATGTTTTTGGCGCAACATGCGAGAGCCTTGGGTATCCCTCGGGAAATATCTCATGTCGTGAAGACTGCAGACTGGATATTTCCCAGTGTGAGGGTGCCGAAAACTGCGGAGATTCCCTCATTCAGTCGGACTATGAAGAGTGCGAGTTCTATGATTTTAATGGGGAAACCTGTGAAAGCCTGGGTTACTACGGCGAGGGTCTGGCCTGTGACGACCGCTGTCGCTTTGACCTCACCATCTGCCAACTGAACGGGCGGTGTGGTGACGGCATGGCACAGGTTCAGTACGAGGAGTGTGATGGCCAGGATCAAAAGGGAGATACCTGTGAGAGCCTGAACTACTATGGCGGTCAGATTGCCTGTAATAATGACTGCACCAAGGATCTCTCCGGGTGTGAGGCCGCCGGTTTCTGTGGTGATCTGGTCGTCCAGAGCCCCATGGAAGATTGTGATGGTCTGGACATGGGCAATGCCACCTGCGCGGGTCAGACCGATTTCTACACCGACGGGGTTCCCACCTGTCTGGCCAACTGCACCATCGACTTTAACGGTTGTGGACGCTGCGGTGACGGTGTTCTCCAGGCAGGGCACGAGGAGTGTGATGGGCAGGACATCGGCTCGGGGACCTGCCGTGAATTCGGGTATTTTGGTGGTGAAGTATCGGGCTGCGAGAGCAACTGTACTGCCATGGGATGCGGAAACCTCACGGTGGTGGACGGTGGCCAGTACCACTCCTGCGGAGTGGATTCTGCAGGGAATGCATGGTGCTGGGGATACAATAATCATGGCCAGCTTGGGAACAACTCCACGACGGAGGAGCGTGTTCCCGTGGCCGTTCAGGGGATGGCAGACGCTGTCCACATCAGCGCCGGTCGTGAACACAGCTGCGCTGTTCTCGGGGATGGCTCCGTGTGGTGCTGGGGAAACAACTCCTATGGCCAGTTAGGGCTGGGAACAACCACGGACCAGCACACACCCCAGCGCGTAACCTTCCCCGGCGGTACAGCAATCCTCGTCTCCTGCGGCGCCTATCACACCTGCGCCATCAATTCAATGGGCAAGGTCTACTGCTGGGGTGACAACACCTCGGGCAAACTGGGCGACGGGTCTGCAACCGAGAGCCACACTCCTGTCCTCGTGGGGACTGTCTCCAGCGCGCACAGTATCTCCGCCGGTGAAAATCACACCTGTGCCACGCAAAACGGCGGGACCGCATGGTGCTGGGGAAACAACTACTACGGTCAACTGGGAGAGGGCAGCACCAATAACAGCTACACCCCACAGGTTGTGACCACCATCTCACAGGTCGCAGCCATAGCCGTGGGAAATACCCACACCTGCGCCTTCGTCATCGGGGGAACCGCTTACTGCTGGGGAGAAGGCTCAAACGGAAAACTGGGTGACGGTCACACCCTTGACAGAAGCGCTCCAGTCCAGGTTGACAATCTGACTGGCGTGACAACCATCAGCGTGGGGCAGAACCACTCCTGCGCGTCGCTCAGCAACGGCGCCGTCTACTGCTGGGGGAGCAACGCCAACGGCCGTCTGGGAGACGGGACCACCACGGACAGCGACACTCCGGTTCAGGCGGCGAATATTGTCACGGCGGTCTCCCTCGGACTGGGAGACGGCTACTCCTGTGCCGTCACCAGCGATGGTATGGGATACTGCTGGGGGTTTAATTTCCATGGACAATTGGGGAACGGGACTGCAGCCCAATCACTGCTGCCCTCGCTGGTAGAGCAACCCGCTCCCTGATCCAGGCTCCAGTTTATCCGCTCCGGAATTTCCGTTATTATTGCTCTCACCCCCTCTCCCCTTCACTCCCGGCGACCTATGTACTTGTTTCTGTTGACAGCAAGTACAATTCACAGTAAAGAAATTTATCTGAAACCTGCGCACCCCAAAGGATTTTGGGGGCTTCAAGTCAAGGAGCGACTATCCATGAAACCCATTATCTGGACCGAAAGCCTCAGTGTGGGCATCGATCTCATCGACGAACAACACAAGACCTGGATCTCCCATTACAACAAGGCCGCCGAAACGCTGACCACCCATCATCACCCTGAGCAGATCATTAAAACCCTTGAGTTTCTTGTTGATTACACGGGGACTCACTTTGCTACCGAGGAAAAGCACATGAAGGCGAACAACTATCCCCACATGGCTGAACACTTTTCCCGGCATCAGGAACTCCGTGAGACCCTCTCAAATCTGGTAACCGATTTTGAAGAGGAGGGCACCACCGATGATCTCTCCGACTATATCAACACCTTCCTCAATAACTGGCTCATCGAACACATCAAGACCATCGACACCAAGTTTGCCTCCTGGGCAAAAGAAAACGGTGTCAGCATAGTTGACGCCTGAGCCACTCCGCTCACATCTCCCCTGGCACCTTCCTGTCCTTGATATTACAATATTTTTCAATCTCCTGCTCGATATATAGGGCCTGAGACGGATTTTGCAGCCCGTAGATTAAAGGGAACACTCTGTTATTGCGGAGCATCCCTTTCACATGAAAGAGGGGCTCTCCCGAGACCTTCTCCTGCCGCTCCGACCACAACTGATCCAGCTGCCTGGGCAGCAGGTGAATATTCCCGAACCACCAGAAGGGGCTGTTTCTGACAGTGATTTCCTCATTGGTAACACGAATGACTGTGGAATTAAAAAGACAGGCAAGGGTATACCAGGAGAGCAGCGCGGCGGTGACGA
>JAHJLU010000348.1 GCA_018821745.1 Myxococcota bacterium
AGGGAGACCCGCATAATTGCTGGTCCCTTTTGCGTCTGACTGTTCGTATTCGTCATCGCCGGACGCGTATCCGAATTCGAGCTTCCAGGTCACATCGGAGCTCCACTTGTACCCGAGGCGGAGAACACCACCAACTCCCAGATAGTTGAGATCATTGCCGTCACGGTTGATAACGGTATCTTTCAGATCCGTTATCCATCCGTATTTGCCCGCCAACTCCATCTCCAGAGAGAAGCTCCGGTAGGCCAGACTGAACCAGAGATCGGGGGAGATCATGGTAGTCTTTCTGACTTCGAGTTGATCCGCCGATACCGTGGGATCATTATTGGCAAAGGAGATGGGATCATCGGTCGAATTCAGGACGGCCATGGAATACCGCTGCCGCGAATAACTGATATGGGCACCGTAATCCACGACAACTTTCCCGTCGAGGAGCAGACGCTTCTTCTCCCGCGGCGTGTGACGCTTCACGGCGAAGGCTGTCCACTGGGTGTTGTCGTCGAAGTCGTCCATGTCAATGGGCTGCCCTTGATCCTGGTTGGGATAGAGGAGCTGCGATGTGAGCCCCTGAGAGGCGAAATCCCAACTGAGCCCGACTTTAAGATCCCAGTTCGGAATAAGGGAAGTGATTTGTACACGGTCCACGTAGTCGCCATAGTCGGCGTCGTACCCTTCGCCACCATTGTGCATGAGTCCCAGACCAAAGTGGTTGGGCATGCGGCCGAAGGCAAGGTCAAAGAGCTTGAGGTTCACTTTCCCATAGAGTGATTTGATCCGGATTGAATCCCAAGCGGAGTTGCTCCCCTGCTCATAGACCGCCGAGTTCCCGTCGAAGCCTGCATAGGGCATGTAGGAGGGCGTCCCGTATCCCATCGAGAACCCGGAAGGATTTGATCCAAGCACCAGGTTGTCAAAAATATCGATGGTCGAGTGAATGGACACAGTGTCGCTGGGCCGAAGCACAGGATTGACACGGAGCCGCATGTTGGTGCTGGTGAGCGTATGGTACTTGCAACGGGCAGGGGGATTGCTGGAGTAGCAATCACTCATGTACTGCGACAACGGCACCTGGAAAGGAGCGTAAATCCCTTCACCCGGGTGGTTGTGGTACCCGAGATTCAGTCGATACATCCAATCTGAGCGAAGCCGCATATACCCGGAGAGCGAGAACATTTGAAATGAGGGGGGCTTCTTGAGGAAGTCATCCCCCTCATCCGTTGTCTCGTCCTGGGCACTGCTGCCCGTTCCCGCCTTGATGACCATCTTCTTCTCATCACGGGGGCCCTGGGCGCCTTGTCCCATTCCCTGTCCCATCCCGAATCCCTGACCACGGGCCATGAGCGGGAGAGTCATAATAAAAGCAACTGCAATAAAATAAATTCCTGTTTTCATGCATCAATCCTTGGACGACAGTTTCGCAGAGCAAAGTATATGGCCTAACACTTCTTAAAGGTCAAGGTTTTTACGGAGCATTGAGAGTTTTGCCCCGGCATGTCCCTTCCCCGTTTGGCTGCCGGCTGTCCCTGCGGACCCACCTCCCCTCCCTTTCCCAAAGGACAGTTGAAGGGCATGACAGGGAGAATACCCCCTTTTTCCTTGTTCTTTCAACGGAAATCACCTAAGTTTTCCCACCATGGACCGACAGCCCTCTTCAACAGAAAATCCTTCTTTATATCTGAAGGCGATCCTTGTCACGGCCCGTCCCCACCAGTGGACGAAAAACATTTTCGTGTTCGCCCCCCTGGTCTTTTCGCAGAACCTCAGCCAGAGCAACCTGCTGCTGCGGGCTCTGGTCGCCTTCATTGCCTTCAGTCTGGCGGCGACATCCATATATTTTTTTAACGATCTCAAGGATATTTCCCGTGACAGGGCCCACCCGGTCAAGCGGCTCAGGCCGATCCCCAGCGGGCTCATCTCTTCACCCGCAGCCTCGATTATCTGTGTGATTTCGGCGCTTGCGTCCGTTTCGCTTGCACTGCTCACTGGCCCTTCTGCTGCGCTGGTTGTGCTCGCATACATCACAATCAACATCCTCTATTCCCTTAAATTGAAGCATATCCCCTACCTGGATGTGCTGATTATCGCCACGGGCTTTATTTTGCGGGTCTCCTTCGGAGCGATTTGTGTTTTTGTGGCCATCTCGTCCTGGATCCTTGTCAACACGCTCCTGCTCTCTTTGTTTCTGGGGTTTGGGAAACGATACCACGAGATGGTTGTTTACGGCAACGAGGCACTAAAGCAGCGCCCTGCCCTGGCCCATTACCACAAGGGTGCGCTGAAGTTGATACTCAACGCCCTCTTTGTGACCATCCCCATAGTTTTTGTTCTTTATACCTTCTCTGCAGACGCCCAGGCGAGGGGATTCTCCTCCCTCTCCCTGAGTACCCCCCTCATCCTCTTCTGCCTCTTTCGGTTTATGGCCCACGCGGGCAATAAAAAGGAAAAAAGCAGCCCGACCGAACTGATCTTACGGGATGTCCCCTTTGTCTCTGGAACCCTCCTGTGGGTTGTGTCTGTAATTTTAATAATTTACAGCGATATCAAGCTGTTTTGAGGCCAGCTATTCATCTTTGGGCAGAAGATCCGCAAACCAGGATCGCGGGAGACTGATGTCTTTCCAGATGCGGATAGCATATCGGTCTGTCATGCCCGACAACCAGTCAATCAACTGCTCATCCCCTTCACCAGGAAGGGGAATCAGTTCACGGTGGTCTGAAAAGTAATGCCACAGGTCGGCCAGAAGACGCTCGGCTTTCTCGAACTCCCGCCGGAGCAAGGGCGAATCGTAGCAGTTCTCATATAGAAACTCCCGCAGTGATGTGATAGCCTCCAGGAATTCGTCCCCCATGGAGATGAGGCCACACTCAAGATTTGTTGCCGAAATCACATTGGTCACAAGCCGCCCCACCCGCTGGGAGTGATCATCCCCCAGAATCCGCAGTATCTTCGGCGGAATTTTTGATGGTGCGATGAGCCCGGCGCGCATTGCATCTTCCAGGTCGTGATTCACGTAGGCAATGATGTCGGCCAGTCTGACAATCTGCCCCTCCAGAGTCGCAGGGAGCACCTCTTTCTCCGTTGAAAGGATGGGGCCATTTCCCTTGGAGTGTTTGAGGATACCGTCCCGTACTTCCCAGGTGAGGTTGAGCCCTTTCCCCCCCGAAGCGACCTGCTCCACGACGCGCACGCTCTGGTGGGCGTGATGAAACCCTTTTTTGGCAAGAGACCGCAGGACCGCCTCTCCACTGTGTCCGAAAGGAGTGTGGCCCAGATCATGGGACAAACCGATTGCCTCCACGAGGTTCTCATTGAGCCGAAGTCCGTTGGCAATGGTCCTGGCGATCTGTGTCACTTCCAGGGAATGGGTGAGCCTGGTCCTGTAATGATCTCCGTCGGGGTTGAGGAAGACCTGGGTCTTCCTCCCGAGACGCCGAAAGGGTTTTGAGTGGATAACCCTGTCGCGGTCCCGCTGATAATCCGTGCGAACCGGACACGGCTCCTCGCTCAGGACACGCCCCCGGCTCAGACTCGAACGCGCAGCCAGGGGATGCAGGTGCCTGTTTTCCCACTCCTGGGCCATCTCACGAATGGTGATTTCTCTGTCAGACATGATTGCTCCCGGCTACCGTTTTTTTCTGGCCCCACCCTTGGGGGAGGGCTTCTTTCCACCGGATTTTCCAGGGTGCCTGCTCTCGCTGTGGGTCCCCCGTGAGCTTTTTTGCCGTCCACGGCCCGCCGGTGCCTTCTCCTGCCGCCCACGGCCCGCCGGTGCCTTCTCCTGCCGTCCACGGCCTGCAGGACTCCTTTCCTGCCTGTCTCCCGTGGATTTTCCAGTCGCAGTTCTCTGGTATTGTTCCATTTTGGCCCGATGGGGGAGATGATCCAGGACAGATCCGTCGGGCTCGAAGGAGAGTTGGCCCCGCGGCACATCCGCCTTGGCGACAACTATGGGGAGCTTGTCACCGGGAAAAATGAAGGCTCCGCTCTTCACACCCCTGAGCACACCTATCTCCTCAATAAACTCGAAGTGATCCTCCTCCATCCATTCCAGGCGCATCATCCCCTCGACAAAGGGGTGATCAATGGAGATAAAGAGCCCGAAGTTGGTGACGGAAATAACCGTCCCCACATACATCTGGCCAATCTTTGGCACCATGAACCAGGCGCGGTAAATATCCGTCACCTTCCGCTCAACCTCAACAGCCCGACGCTCAAACATGGTGGAAAAAGCCGAAACTTCACGGGCTTCATCCATCCCGGGAAGTTCATGGCGTTTTTCACCGCCGGGTATCCTGCCCTCGAGACCCCAGGCGGCTTTCAGCGCCCTGTGTACAGCCAAATCCGGATATCGGCGTATGGGGGAGGTAAAATGGAGGTATGTCGTTGCAGCCAGCGCATAATGGCCCAGATTTTCTGCGTTGTAATGCGCCTGTTTCATGGATCGAAGGAGGCCATAGAACAAGGTCCTGGATGCCTCATGCTCGGACAGTTTTTTAAACGCAAGGTTCAGGGGGCCTTTGTGGTTCAGCAGACTTCCCATATCAATCCCCATCACCGAGGCGAAGTTTCCAAAGCTCTCCAGGCGCTCACTGTCGGGCTCCTCATGGATCCTCCACGGCACGGGGATGCCTTTGGTCTCCATGAAATGCCCGACCGTCTCATTGGCCGCCAGCATGCACTCTTCCACCAGGCTGTATGCCTTTTTAATGAACGGGTCAGGTTTTGACTGAACGATGTCCCTGATCCTCAGGGGATCGTCCTCGTCGAGCAGCACTTTGGCTTCAGGCAGATCCAGTTCCAGTGAACCGCGTGCCATGCGCATTTCGTGCATTATCCCCGAAAAGGTTTCCAGGAGGGAGATCTGATCTGCAAAGGAGTGGTCGGTTCTTTTCTCGAGAACCGTTGCAACCTCTTTGTAGCTCAGTCGACCGTGGGATCTGATAATTCCGGGATGCAGCGTATATTCCAGCCTCTGGCCCTGGGAGGAGAAATCCATGACAGCCACCAGCGCCAGTCGCTCCACGTCGGGTTTCAGGGAACACATCTCCGAAGATAGCGCTCCGGGGAGCATGGGAATGGCGCGATCGGGCAGGTACAGGGAGAGGCCCCGCTTTCTCGCTTCCGCATCCACAGCCGTGCCGTTAACGACGTAATGACTTACGTCGGCGATGGCCACATGGAGTCGGTATCCACGGGGGGTAACGGCCAGATGAACCGCGTCATCAAAATCCCGGGCATCCTCAGGGTCAATGGTGATCAGCGGAATGTTTCGAAAATCCGTCCGATTTTCCCGCTCCACGGGCAACACTGACCCCGGAACAGCGTTCATCTCCGCCAGTACCTCGGGGGGAAATTCATCCTCAATGCCACTGACGACGATTGTTTTCTCCACCTCTGTCGTCAATATGCCCGGTGCCCCCAGTGCCTTTTCAAAGGCCACTGTGATGGCCCCCTGTTTGTATTGCGGATATTTTTCGATGCGGCACAGTACAACCTGTCCATGAGTCTCTGCAGGGACTGGTTCTACAAGGCTGATATTGTGAAGTATCCGCGGATCATCAGACACTATTCGGACCTTGTTTTTAGCAACAGTGACAACACCCGTGAGTTTTTTTCGGCCCCGGCTGGTCACGGCAATCACTCGTCCCTCGTCGCCACGATGGCCCTTCCAGACAGAGAGCAGCACCCTGTCCATATCCATGGCATCGGCCAGCTCCTCGCCACCAATAAAGACATCGGAGCCTCCATCCTCACGGGTTACAAAGCCCACTCCACCGGGTGTTACCCGAAGCAGTCCGGCAATACCGTCGGGAACGGCAGCTGCTGCAGGCTTTTCGGCGGAAACTTTGGTGGCATCATCCCGGACAGCGACGCGATATTTGCCCCCCTTTGTTCGCTCCAGGACTCCCTTCTCCATGAGCGTATCGAGGGCGTCCTTCACCTCATTTCTTTGGCGACGACTGACCAGCAGAAGCTCCTCAAGCGCCCCGATTCTGAGTCCGTCCGGATTTCCATGAAGAATTGCCAGGACATCCTGGGGCGAAACCGTTGACTGTGTTTTTTTTGCCATGTTTACATCCATTTTCTCCCTCGATCGAGCGAGGGTAATTCGCCAGGACCAAGGGGACAGTTATGTGGACAGAGGAGAACAGCCTCACTGGTCACCCTCCATAGAACCCGGCAATATCATGCTTTTCACGCGAAAGGGGAGATCAGCGGGTTGTGCTCAAGGTGATCAGCACACCTTTCTCTGTGGACAGCATGATCGCACCGGACTTTACCACGAAGGGCATGGAGTCGGAAATAAAAGGTATTTTACGGGAGTACAGCAGGGCGCCCGCGGGGCTGAGGAGGTAGACACGCTTCTCTTCGGGCACCACAAAAATATTTCCCGCCTTGTCCACCAGCGGGGGGGTGATGATTCGCCCTCCCGTCTTGTAGCGCCAGCGGACACGGCCGCCGAGGGAGGTCGCATAGAGATACCCGTCGGTGTTTCCCCAGTACACAGATTCCCCGTCGCTGCCGAGGGCACCACCGCCGCGGAAGTTCCCACCCCCCAGCAGCTTCCATCGACGCTTCCCCGTCTCCATATCCACCGCATGAAGGCCCTGGTCATCGCACCCGGCTATGACCATGCACGGCGCTGCAAGCATGGGGGTTGAGTCACACTGGGAGGCGGCCCTGTATGCCCAGCGTCGCTTCCCCTTGGGGTCGAGAGAGACTATCTGATAACCGAGGCTGGCAAAATAAAAGTTCCCCCGACTGTCCGACGCGATTGAGCCCCGCACATGGGAGGCCACATTAAATTGCCACAGCGGGCTGCCATCGGTGGTGAGGGCCGCGACCCCACGCCCTCCGGTCATTAGCATTTTACCCCCGGCGAGAATCGGTGGGGCGTCCTGGTCACACTTGACATGGTCAGGATCCGTGTTTTTCCTGGGTGAACAGATGAATACCCGTCGCTTCCATATAATCGTTCCGTTCTTTGTGGCTATCTTATAGATGTTGTCATCGTCGGAGCCCACAAACACGGATTTTTCATCCTCCGCGAGACGTGCCTGACTCCACACTGCTCCACCGAGCTTCACCGAAAACAACACGGTCCCATTGGGGGCGATCTTTCGGAAAACGCCGGCGTGGTCTCCGAGATAGAGATTCCCCGCACCATCCTCCACGGGCGGGGCGGTCATCCTGCTGCGGGAGACAGTTCGCTTTTTGATTGTCCAGGGGAAGGCGGGGAAGGCAACCTGACTCTGTCTCTGATGGGCATGGGTTTCTCCGGTGCGCAGAAGATCACCCTCATTTGCACCGATGCTCGACATGCACCAGGAATTTTTTTTCACCACGGGAGGTGGCAGTGCTTTGGTTTTTTTGGGAGGACTCATCACCGGTGGTGCC
>JAHJLU010000032.1 GCA_018821745.1 Myxococcota bacterium
ATAATAACGGACGCTTAAAACGGAGGACTCAATGAAATCATCTATTTTCTTTTTGTTATCAATAATCACCCTCATGTTCACGGCATGTGAAGACAAATCCGGCACCACAGAAGAGGAAAATGTTATTGTCATGCCCGGGAAAGCTGACGACTTCCTCTCCATGACAGCTCAGGAATACGTCCTTGAGGGTGTCAGCAGTGTCACCCTCGAGTCTACCTTTGTGGGCGCCTCCGAAGCAGAGAAGATGGAGCGGGTCATTGAGTTGATCAAATACAAACATGTGGTCGTGGGCTGGTTCCTCAATGTGCTCCTCATTGAAAAGTCCGACGAAGACCCCAACGGCGAATATGGGGGTTACAAATCCCTTGTAAAGAACGGCGCCGAGGAAGATATGAACATCACTGCTGTAGACGAACTGACCTACAGCTTCACCTTCCGTCAGATCATCGGCGGCACCAACGACCTGCTGAACGTTCTGCCCACCACCATGGGAGCTGACGGGAAGCGCCACTTCGACCTGAAAATGGGGATCATCTCCAACACAACCATGGCAAAACTTGAGACCAACAGCGAGTGGTATCGCTCGTCCCCCTGGTCCTCTTTCAACCCCGCAAATTACACCGCCGATCAACTGGAGATCCTCGACCTGGCCATCTGGCCCGAAGAGCGCTCCGTGGATGCATGGATCGACTACAACACGCTCTTTGCTGACGGGCTCCTCACCATCGGCCTGCATTTCGGCTGGGATTATCATGACAACTACCATGAGAAACACTCAAACAGCGTCTACACCTGGCTTTTGAACACCATGGGGTTCTCCTCTCCCGTAGCCTCCTACGAAGACCTCAGGCGCGATTCGGGACCCCTCACCAAAACCTTCACCGCCAACGGCAAGCAGGTCAAGGTTGAGCTTTCCCTCTACTGGGGGCAGAAGGGCCTTGACACGGATCCCGACACCTACGCGGGCGGCGTTGTTCTTGAAGAAGACATGCGCTCCTCGTTCAGCAACAAGGAAGTCATCATCTACTCCGGCCACTCAGGCCCCCTCTACGGCTTCGCCCTTGCCAACTGGAGGATGACCGACGAAGGAGATCTGGACGATTCTGAGGTGGCCTTCATGGATATGCCCGCCAACAAATACCAGGTTGTGCTGGCAGAAGGTTGCGACACCTACGCCCTCGGGCAGGCATTCTTCGAGAACCCCGCCAAGGCCGGACACAAATATATCGACGTCATTACTACCACCAACTCTTCCAACGCCTCCACTCCCGCCACCGTGCAGGATTTCCTCCGCGCCCTCTTCGGAACCGACTCCAGCGGCGTGCACCAGCCCGCGCTCTATTCCACGCTGCTCAAAGATATGGACAGCAACTCCTACTGGTTCTCCACCATGTACGGCATCCACGGCATAGACGACAACCCCAGCGGTCACCCCTATGCGAACAACGCCCTGCTCTGCCAGCAGTGCTCGAAAAATGCTGACTGCGCGAGCCAGGGCATGCAGTGTTCAACCCTCGGCAACGAGGGGAAAGTGTGCACCTCCCAGTGCACCAGTGACAAAGGTTGCCCCGAAGGCTACATGTGTGTTGAGTCCGCACAGGGCAGCTACATCAAGTCGAAACAGTGCGTCCCTCTGGGCTATTCCTGCGTGAACCCCGAGACGCCCACAGGACCCGTAATTATCATCAACGAGGTGTTGGCCGATCCCGCATCCGATCTCTTGGGCGACACAAACCTGGATGGCGTGCGCCATTTCGGTGACGATGAGTTTGTGGAGATCGTCAATATCTCCGATGAAGAGACCGATATCTCCGGCTGGACAATCTCCGACGGATTCATGGCCCGGTTCACCTTCCCCGCCGGGACAATCATTGCCCCCCACACCGCGGTGGTCGTGTTCGGCGGTGGCAGCATTACTTCTTTCAACGCCTGTACTGCCTTCACCACCTCCGGTGGCCTGGGACTCAACAACTCCGGCGACACTGTCACCCTCTCCGACCAGGACGGCAAGGAGATCGACTCCATGACCTATGGCAGTGAAGGGGGCAATGACAAGTCCCTGACCCGTGCCACTGACTCCGATCCCGAGAGCACCTTCATCCCCCATCCCGGCAATGGTTCCTCCGCCGGCCTGCAATCAGACGGCTCCTCCTTTTAATTCACGCAACCCTGCTCCAATGTTGACCACCCGAAAAACCGACTGAACCCCCCACAAGAGGCAATTATGACCCTGGCTGTCACCATCCTCACCTTTTTCACCATGTCGGGAGTCCTCCCGCAAAAGGCCCCGCCAACAGGCAAACGCGTCCGCCACCTGCCGCCAAACGCGAAGGTGATGAAGACCAGGGGCAAACCGGTTAAAACTCCCCCCTGCGTCCACAAAACCAATCCGCCCGAGGTCCTCAGGCTGGCCCGCTACGAAGCCCACATCACCATCGCGCGCAAACACTTCAACCTTACCCGCAAGGTAGTCTTTTTTCCCTCAACCGCGTGGAAGAAGCGGTGCAACCATTTTCTCAAGGTGGGGTTCCCCCTCACGGAGTCGGTACCCTCGGGAAAACAGGACATCTTCTACTTCTCCTCGCCCCCGGCAAGGCGCTCTCCTCTCACCATCGAGCGCTTTCATCGAGAGCATTTCAAAGATGGCAGCACGTTGCCCGTGCAGGGTTTTTACGGGGCCGCGATGAGCATCCCTCCACTGGGTGGGAACCCTGCGGACCAGAGCCTCATCTTCACCCTGGAGCAACTCTCCCTTCCCCTCCCCCCCGAAGGAGCAGACAAACTCCGAACCATCGGGCTCGCCCTCTCCCAATTCAATAATTTCGCTCTCATGCCGGATTTTGTCTTCCATGTTCGGATGGAGCTGTCCGAACCCTGGAAATTTCAGGGGAGCACCCTCCCCGATGCAAAGAGGCTGGAAAACCGTTTCTCCTGGGAATTCAAAAAACTGCCTGGCCGGGATATCCAGCTTATCTTCTCGGATTTTACCATTGTGGACAAACCCCCCGAACAAAAGAAAGACCCCGTGGAGCCCCCCACCTTCATCCTCCTGATCACCATCTCTGTGATGGCCGTGGTCAGCGGGGGAGTCCTCTTCTTTTTGTATCGACGGAAAAACAAAAAAAGCGCAACCTGATTCGCCATGACCCGTCAGAGGTTTCCCGATCAAGCTACCCCTGCGAGGGGAACCAGCCAATGGTCTTCCCCGTACCTATCAATTTCAAAGCGTTGTTAGTATTAGACTTCGGGGTTAAAAAGATCCGACGTGGTGGATTTTTTGCGGCGAGGTTTGGAGCTCCCCGTAGTGAGAGTTTTTGCCGCCAGGGTTTTCGTCCGTTTGAAGGTCTTGTCCAGTTTTTCCTGGAGTTCTTCATCCCTGAACTCATACCGTGATTTAGCAATATTCAGGTACTCCTCATTCATATCGATGCCGAGAAAGCGCCGCCCGAGGATGGCGCTGGCGATTCCGGTGGTCCCGCTTCCCATGAAGGGATCCAAGACCAAATCACCCTCACGTGAGGCGGCCGTAATGATCCGCATCAGCAAAGAGACCGGTTTCTGGGTAGGGTGCCGCCCGAATCGCTTCTCCGATTTTCTGGGCGG
>JAHJLU010000349.1 GCA_018821745.1 Myxococcota bacterium
TCCGCTGTTCCTGGAAAAAGATGGGCTCTACGCCGGAGTAACGGCCTACTCGGGCATTTTCACCGCCGTAGCCAGAATGAAAAAGTTCCTGGCCAAAGTGGAGTCCGCTGACTCCGTGCACACCCTCCCGGCCGCCCAGCCCGACTGGCACACCGTTGAGCTGGCCATGACCAGAGGGCTCCTGGGACGTTGCAGGGTGTCACTTTACAATGTAATGGCCAACTTCATCTCCGTGGCCGAGAAGACCCCCTCCACGCCCCTTCCTGGCGCCACAGGGGGCACTGCAGGTGTCGACAGCGCGATTGTTCACATTCAGAAAAACGTGGGAACCCCCCTGGTCATTGACGTGCGGTGCAAAAATCTTTCGGGCCAGCTCACCATCACACCCAAAATTCCCATCGAGCGCGTCCAGCCCTTCATCGCGCCGCTGAAACTGCAGCTCCAGAAAGCCCTGGACAACTGTGCAAGCCAGCGGAAGAAACTCGGGACCAAAAAATTACTCCTGGACAGACGTCTCCCCCAGGCGCAGTTTCTCTGGGAGAAACACCGCATCCTCACAAAAATGCTGCTGGATCTGATAATTCTTGAGAACCAACTGAAGCGCCAGAGTGGCGGCGAGGTCTCCCTGACCACCGTGAAAAAGGAGTTCATGCTGGTGGCCATTGCCCACAGTTACCACGCCAGGGCCCTCTATTTCATGGTGCGCAGTGATTTCTACCGTCAGTACGGCCGCTATAGGCCGGCGGCCCTGAAAAATGCCAACATGGAGGCCTACCGTCTGTCAAAGGATCCGAGGATGCAGGCCTATTACCGGCGCTACAAAAAGCAGTTCGAGCGCCTGCAGGCTGCTAACCGCAGCTATATGGCGGCGAGGCATTCCGTGGAAGAGCTGGGGAAGGTGCAGATGTATTACAAACGCTTCAACACCTTCAGTGAGCCCCTCCTAAGCCCCAAAGACGCCCCCGGACAGACCACAAAGAGCTTCTGACACCCCCGCTCCCTTATTTCATGAAATGCACAAAAGGGAGACACCCGTTTTGCCAAAGGCGCCCAAAAGACGATTCCGGGCGCTGACGGTGACAGGAAGCAGCACTGTGGCCACACATGAAATCAGGGACAAAGCTCGCATAATCACCTCGCTGGCACTATGAATATACCCTGCATTTTTTACGAAGGAGGAAAAAAACCGAGGGGCTACTGAGCGGGGACGATACCCGAGCAGACGTCAAACTCGGCGCCACAGTTTTCGTCGACACAGTCTGCGCAAGCCTGGGACTCCGTGTCGATGCAGTCCATGATACAGTTGGCAATCGCGCACATCCCCGAGGCACCGTAGCAGTCGGAGCATTCGAGGGTGAGACCCGACTCGGTGGAGACGCACTCGGTGATGCAGGGCTGCTCCCCACCGGCTGAGGCGCAGTCGGAGGTGCAGACCGTGGTGATGGCGTCCATGTCGATTTCGGGGTTGTTGACGATAACCTGGTCAGCTTCACCAAGACACTCATCCACGGGAGGCGTGATGTTGTTGGTGTTGTTCACGTTGTTGGTGTTGTTTACGTTATTGGTGTTGTTCGTGTTATTGACGTTGTTCGTGTTGTTCGTGTTGTTCACGTTGTTCGTGTTGTTGGAGGAATCATCATCGCAGGCACTGACGAGCACAAACAGGGACACAATAAGAGCGAGGGACAGACTTTTCATGGAAACTCCTGGGAAACGGGGTATTTGCATTCGTAATCACTACAAAAACGCATGGGCAGTGTATTGAGATTACACTCCGTGTCAACATCTATTAGCACAAAGAACTCCAGGCGCCACAATAATTCGGCACAGAAAGTCTGAAATTACTGTGGTGAAAAATTCCTCTATGCCTCTGCATGAAAATTTTCTACAATATGGGCCAAAGGAAGTGAACCCCATGAAATATTGTCTCTCCACCATCTTCGCCATCCTCTCTCTTCTCCCTCTGGGCGCCTTCGCGCAGGAGGGCACCACCGACTCCACCCCCACGGCCACCACCGAAACAGAGAAGAAGGCCGACACGGAAAAAAAATCGGAGCCCGAAAAAAAGGCGGAGCCCGCAAAGGCAGAAGAGTCCTCCCTGGGACTCAACGCCGAGCTGCAGGTCTCCTCGGCCTATGTGTTCCGCGGACTCAACGTCTTCCAGAAGACCAGCCAGATGAATCAGAACATGCTGCTGGCTCCCGGCGTCACCTGGTCCGTCTTCGAGACGGGCATCACCATCGGGTACTGGGGCGCCTACCAGCTCACGGGGGACAACCGGAGCCTGAACACAGATGTCGGCCTCAACCTGGAGCAGGACCTCTACGTCACCTACGAGCGCAAGATTTCCAAAAAACTCTCGGCGACGGGGACCGCCACGCTCTACATCCTGCCCTTCGCCGATAAAGACGTGATCGGCGTGAGCGCCCCCACGTGGTTTGAACCATCTCTGGCTGTCACCTATGATCTGGGAGTGGCCAGCGTCTCCCTGTACGCCAGCTACTTCTTCGGAGTACAGAGCGAGGGTGGCATCCGTGACACCAGCTACGCCTACTTCAACCCCTACGTCAGCAAATCCTTGAGCATCAAGGGAAAAGACGTGGAACTCAAGGCAGGCTACGGCTACAAGCAGTTCAAGGAGGGCAACAGCGGGGCCAGCAACGTCCACGACCTGCTGTTCCAGGCCAGCGTCAACTTCAGTTTCGGCTCCTGGTACCTGAAACCCGGCGTGGCAGCTGCCTGGACCAACATCGAAGGCCCCGACAGTACCTTCTCCGATGGTTTTGTGGTCTGGGCCTGGCTCACCGCCGGATACTCCAAATAACACCGGCTCACACCCACCCACCCGGGCATACAGTCCGTTATCCCCTCCCCTGCATACTCCCCATGGCTACTGTCCCACCTTGAGCTCCCCGCTCAGGCTGGCGATGCGCTCCTCAAGGTGCACTTTGATGAGCCGCTTGGAGTCGAGATCCTGCTCAATGGCCTCAACCTCGCCCGCGTAGACAGCGCGGCCCAGATCCGCCGTGCGCATTCGGATTTTCGCCTCGGTCTCATGGAGAAGCTGCCGCATATTCTCCAGCTCCATGGCCTTGTCTGCCTTGTCAAACACCACACCCTCCGCGGCTATATTCTCAGATGAGGGCTCCGGCTCCCGGGTTTTTCGCGGGATAAAGGTCCGTCCCGTCACCACCCGCTGATTCATGAAGGTGGGCGAGACTATCTCGACCCCATTTTCATGGAGGACATCCAGGATCTTCGCCTTGAGATTTGATCGCACGGTGAGGTGTTGAAAGACATCCTTGAGCAGCCCGGAGACCCTGTAGGTCACGGCAAAATCACCAAGGGACATGACCTGCACAAAGGGCGCCTCCAGCCCCACGCCGCCGGCTGCCTGCAGCAGCAGCTTCTCGATGGTCCTGCGGGGGACATCGTAACCCAGCGAGACCTCGGCTTTCACGATGGTCCCGGAGTTGGGGATAACCTTCACAGGGTTTGAGACCACGAAGACATTGGGGAGGGTGGTGAGGTTCCGATCATCACCCTGGATCTCCAGGTGGAACAGGGAGTTGCCCGTCACCCGGCCAAAGTGTTCCTTCACCTGAATGAAATCCCCCACGTGATAGTTATTGATAATACGGAGCATGATCCCCGCCATGATGTTGCCCAGAAAGGTGGTCGAGGAGAGGGCGATGGCCGCGGAGATCAGCAGCCCCAGGAAACTGAGGATCTGACCCCTCAGCCCCGGAGAGATGGGCAGGGAGATAATAATGGTGACAGTCCCGAAGAGGCTGAGCAGCAGCTTGGTGAGCTGCCGCTGGAGGCGCTGCTCGGAGTTTTCACGGCGCACACGATTGAGCAGGAAGTTGCCCAGTACCAGCACCAGCACCACCGTAGCGATGGTAATGATGCTGACCAGCCCGGGGGAGAAAAAGGGTAAAAGGTCTCGCATGGATCCATTCTTCTCCCTTTCGGCGGGTCGGGTCAACTTTTTCCTTCACCGGACAGCCCGGCAGACTGGAACGATCCCAGATCTTTGGCAGAACTGCTGAGATTGCGAAATACTTTTAAAAAAATAGCGACATAAGCAAGATAGAGGGTAGTCTGAGCACAAACAGGGAGTGGAAAAGAAAAGTCACTGGGATTGGAGAGCCCACATTGGTCTCCACCACGGTCACACCGTCGTCGGGGTAGATCTGTCCATCCGCGGACAGGGGGTGTCCGTGGGCAGACGGATAATCGCCTTATGTGGCGTCCCTCCCGAGCTCGTTCTTCCCTCTTTGTTCCTGTGATTCCATACAAGTGCGGTCTCTCGCCCCAAGATGGAACGCCACTTGCAATCTCGGCTCTCAAGCAATGAAAAGGAGCCTCCCATGACCGACCGCACTATTCCCCCCTCAGACAGCAGCCCCACTCCGCCCAAGGGCGGCAAA
>JAHJLU010000350.1 GCA_018821745.1 Myxococcota bacterium
GGGTCAAGGGGTCGGAGGTTCAAATCCTCTCGCTCCGACAGAAGACGGCACCAATTGGTGCCGTTTTCATTTTTGGCACCGTCGTCACTGTTTCCCCCCTGCCTTACTGTTCCTGACTCACGATGGCGATGTGATGTGATTGAAAAAGGCAAGTTGGCGGGTGGTCATCGTTCCCGGAGTGTTCACGAATGTTCCAGGGTTGTCTGCTGTGGCAGGGGATAGGGTTTGAAGCACTTGCGGCAGCGGGCCTCATAGGCCTCCACATCCCCCACGACGATGCGCTCTTTTCCCCCGGAGGCCAGACGCTGACTCCTTGCTGCAGGGTTGCCGCAGGACATACAGATGGCCAATGTCTTCGTGACGAACTCGGCCAGGCCCATGAGCGTGATGACGTTGGCGAAGGGCTGTGCCTGGAAATCCAGGTCAAGACCTGCCAGCAGTACGCGTTTTCCATTGTTTGCCAGGCTCTCGGCCACTTCGACTATCCGCTCGTCAAAAAAGTGAACCTCGTCGATTCCCACCACTTCCAGATCCTCGGACAGCTTCAGGATATCGAAGGGATTGCTCAGGGAGACGCTGGGAAGAGCGGCCTGGGCTCTGGAGACTATCTCGGTTTCACTGAAGCGGTCATCAATGGAAGGTTTGAAGACACCTACCCGCTGTCGGGCATAGCGCGCACGGCGAAGGCGACGGATCAGTTCTTCTGTTTTACCGCTGAACATGGGTCCTACTATGACTTCCATCCAACCGGTATCAGTGGGTGCAATGTGCATGGAGCGCTCCGTTCATGGGGTACTGCGGATTGAGATAATCCACAGGGTAAAGGAAACTGCGTAAATCACCGCGCTCCTGGCTGCCCACCTCGGGTGGAGCGTCAGGCCCGGTGAAAGCCCTTTGAAAATAAAAAGGATGATGGCGAAAGACCACGCCAGTATCAAAAGCAGTGAGACAACCCGCTGGAGAGGAAAGGGGCGCAGTGCTCCAACCGCCGGCGTGCTGATCCCCAGCTCCTGCAGGCGGCTCCTCACATCGGAGTAGGTGGCCCGGCTGGAAAACAGGGACGATCGGCTCGCGGTGAGTCCGTTGCGGATCGCCATGAGCGGTTTGTCCGCGTCCGCGCGCCCCAGGGATTTTCGGAGCTGGTAATCACGATAGAGACGGTCGGAAGCACTGTGCAGGCGGAAGAAGAAGATGGTGCTGTTTTCCACCGCTCTTTGCAGCATATCCAACTGATTGTCAGCCAGGGGGACGGAGGTGGCAGGACCCGCAGGGTGGCGTGACAGGAGGCTTGCTCTCACCGTGACCACAAGCGTGAGCATGATGAGGACACCCATCCAGAAGAGGGATTTTGCCACGGCAGGTTTCATGATCAGGTGAGGTCCCTTCGGCGGAAGACCATTGCCGCAATGAGCAGAATAATGGCCGAGTACATGATCGCGTACAGCGCGGTCCAGCCAATATAGCCCCACGTGACAAATTCTGCGGTGATGCTCACATACTGTCCGTTGAAGTCGTGTCCATTGGGGACAAAGAGGTAGAGTTGCGGGAAGACCTGCAGCAAGCGATCCGCCAATTCCCGCATGGAATCAGCCTGATACTTAACGATAATAATCTGCTTGAGATCGGGCAGAAGCCGTCCGATCACAATAATCCCGAAGGTGAGCATTCCCGTGATGAAGGGGGTGGAGAAACTGGAGAAGAGGGTGGTGATGGAGATGATTATGATCACCTCAAAGAAGATGAGCAGGACCGCCTTGAACAGATTCGGATGAAATCCACTGCCCATGATGGCGGACTGGGCCACCAGTAAAACAAACATGAGCGCCAGCACCAGGTAAACGGAGCCCACAAGCCCAAGCATCTTGCCAAAGAGGAACTGGGCTCTGCCAACGGGTTTGGTGAGGATGAGGTAGATGGTTTTGCGATCGATCTCCTTGTAAATGAGGGATGTGCCGGTGAAAACGGAGAGAATCAATCCGAAGGTTGAGAGCAGGCCAATCCCAACGTCGAACAGGACCCGCTTGTCGTTATGCAGGGAGATGTCCGCAAGGAAATTCCCCACAAGAATGATGAGAAGCGCGAACAGGACGATGGAATAGAGCACCTTGTTGCGGATGGCTTCCCGGTAGGTGTTGCTCGCGATTGCCAGAAGTGGACCCATTATGCCTCCTCCTGCGCTTTCTCGCTGCGTTCTACGAAGATGGACTCCAGGGAATGGCGGTGTCGCTTGAGCTCCAGGATCTGGATCCCTGCCTCCATGAAGCGCCCAAGGATTTCCTGGATCCGGGTGTTGGACGGGAGCCCCACCCGATAACCGGTCATGGAGCGTGTTGTGGAGAGACCGAGCTCTCCAGCCAGGGTGAGAATGGCCTCCTCATCACCCTTTACTTCCAGCTCTGCCCCGCTTATCCCCATATTGAGGAGTGAATCTATTGTGCCGATTTCCCGAACCTTACCCCGGGCAACGATGGCGACCCGATCGCAGATTTCCTCCACATCGGAGAGGATGTGGGAGGAGAAGAGGACGGTCTTCCCCCGCTTTTTTAACGCGAGGATGATCTCCCTGAGCTCCCTGCGCCCGATGGGATCAAGGCCCGAGAGTGGCTCGTCCATGATCACCAGATCGGGATCGTTGATCAGTGCCTGGGCGAGCCCGGCTCGCTGGAGCATACCCTTGGAATACTTTCTCATGGGCAGGTCAGCGGCGTGGGCTATTCCCAGTTGATTGAGCAGTGTTTCGATGCGCTCTTTTGCCACCTTGCGATCGATGGAGAAGATCCCTGCCGCCATGGTGAGAAATTCCCGCGCCGTGAGGTAGTCGTAGAACCACGGGTTCTCCGGCAGGAATCCCATTTTCCGGCGTGAAGAAACTGTGGATGCTGGCTTCCCGAACACCGAGACGCTGCCCGCGTCGGGGAAGATCAGTCCCGTGACCATCTTGAGGGTTGTGGTCTTCCCTGCCCCGTTGGGGCCCAGGAGACCAAAGATCTCCCCTTTCTCCAGAGAAAAGGAGAGTCCTTGCACCGCGTTGATCTTACGGGTCTTGAAGAAGCCTGTCCGGAAGGCCTTTTTCAGATCCGTGATTACCAGCGGGCTTTCTCGGTCGGTGTCACGTTTCATGATTTACTCCGAAAAGAGATCATCGGTGATTTCCTGTGCACTGACGGGGCTGGGAACCGTGACTTGCAGCCCCGGGTGGGTTTGAGCCGTACGCTGGATGGTGAATACGGCGTTGGGGTTGCCAGCCCATGCCCTGCGTGCAATGCCATTATTAACGTCGAAGAAGAGCATATTTTCAAGTGCTTTTTCACTGCGCCCGGAACCATCCAGGACGAGCCCGAAACCACCGTTGATGACCTCTCCCCAGCCAACGCCGCCACCGTTGTGGATAGAAACCCAGGAAGCTCCCCGCATGGCATCTCCGATGACATTGTGAATGGCCATGTCGGCGGTGAACCGTGAGCCGTCCCTGATATTGGCCGTCTCCCGGTAGGGAGAGTCGGTGCCGGAGACATCGTGGTGATCTCTCCCCAGCACAACGGGAGCCGAGATTTTCCCCTGCGCGATGGCCTGGTTGAATGCTCTGGCGATGGCCATTCGTCCCTCGGCGTCGGCATAAAGGATGCGGGCCTGGGAGCCCACCACCATGCTGTTGGCGCCCGCCTCGCGGATCCACTGGATATTATCCGCGATCTGCATGGCGATACGCCCGGGCACGTCCTTCGCCTGACTCGCAAGAACCTCCCCGGCAATCCGGTCGGTGCGCTCGAGATCTGCAGGATCCCCCGAGGTGCAGACCCACCGGAACGGGCCAAAACCGTAATCAAAACACATGGGCCCCATGATGTCTTCCACGTAGCTCGGGTATCTAAATGAGCCATCGGGGAGCATTATGTCAGCTCCTGCCCGGCTGCTCTCGAGCAAAAAGGCATTGCCGTAATCCCAAAAGCGTGTCCCACGCTCCACATGACGGTTGACCGCCTCCACCTGTCTGACGAGGGAGCGCTGGACCAGCTCCCGGAACCGCTCCGGCTGGGCGGTCATGATCCGGTTGGCCTCTTCATGGGTGAGTCCTGCGGGGTAGTATCCACCACTGAAGGGGAGGTGCAGCGAGGTCTGGTCTGAGCCCAGATCCACGTGGATATTTTGCTCCAGGAGGTACTCCCAGAGATCGACAATATTTCCGATGTAGGCGATGGCCAAGGGTTTGCCCTCTGCCTGTGCCTCCTGTGCCCAACGCACTACCTGGGCGAGGTCGGAGGAGATGACGTCGACCCACCCCTGTTCATGGCGTTTATGGGCCGCCTGGGGGTTGATCTCGGCAATAATGCCGACTCCACCGGAGATGACTACCGCTTTACCCTGGGCCCCGCTCATGCCACCCAGTCCCGAGGTGACATAGAGTTTGCCCTTGAGGGACTCTTTGGTGCCCAGGTAGAGTCGCCCGGCGTTGAGGAGGGTGATGGTCGTGCCATGAACGATCCCCTGCGGTCCGATGTACATAAAACTCCCTGCGGTCATTTGTCCGTAGGACGTGACTCCCAGCGCAGCAAAGCGCTCGTAATCTTCAGTGCTGCTGTAATTGGGAATCATCATGCCGTTGGTTACCACAACACGCGGGGCCGAGGGTGACGAGGGAAACAGTCCCATGGGGTGCCCGGAATAGAGCAACAGGGTCTGATCCGTCTCCATTTGGGAGAGGTACATCATGGCGAGTCGGTATTGGGCCCAGTTCTGAAACACAGCCCCGTTGCCGCCGTAGGTGATAAGCTCATGGGGGTGCTGGGCCACGGCCGGGTCCAGATTATTGGAGATCATCAGCATAATCGCCGCGGCCTCGGGGCATTTGGCCGGGTAGTGATCAATGGGGCGTGCCTTCATTTCATAATGGGGCCGAAAGCGGCGCATATAGATCCTGCCATCCAATGTCAGCTCCTGCGCAAATTCGGGAGCGAGGGTGCTGTGCCATTTGACGGGGAAGTATCTCAGGGCGTTGGCCAGGGCCTGTTTTTTTTCGGACA